>JAFDCW010000680.1 GCA_019312705.1 Deltaproteobacteria bacterium | reverse complement strand
ACGAAGATGCCCTCGTTGCCCTCGCCGGAGCGCCGCGCGACGGTGATGACGACCTCCGGGAGAAGCCCTGCTTCTTCGCTTGCGTCGATGGCGTTGTCGACGGCTTCCTTGACCGTCGTGAGCAGCGCCCGGGCCGGTGAGTCGAAGCCCAACAGGTGTCTGTTCTTCGAGAAGAACTCGGCGACGGAGATGGTGCGTTGCTCCGCTGCGAGGGTTTGGGCATGCACACGCGCGGACATCGTTGCCCTTCAGGTACGCACCCGCCGCTGGCCCCGCAACCTCTGCTACGGCTCCGACAGCTCGCGGGCGGCGTGCACCAGGTGTTTCGCGGCGCGCCGGGCCTCGCTTGTGACCTGCTGTCGATAGAGTGCCTGGGCGGTGGCACGCACGCCTTCGGCCGCGGTGCTGGTGTAGGCCGCCCCGGCCACCCGGTAGCTATGGGTCAGCTCTTTCATGAGTCCTTCGAGGGACGCGAGGTTGGGAGAAGGGGCGGCGGCCGTCCTGGCGATGTGACGAACCTCCGCGAGCATCTCCGGCACGACCTGGGACCCCTCTTCGTCGGCGCCTGGGCGCTGCCGGATTGTGCTGATCTGCTCTGCCTGTTCGACGGCGATGTTCACGTGGTGGATGGCCTGAACGATCCGAGCCAGGCCCTCGGCGACCTTGGCCGAAACGGATACGCGGTCGAGCTGGCTCGAGAACTCGGCAATCGCTTCCGTGAGATCGGTGGCCGCGCGGGTATTGGTCTGCACGTCATCGCCGCTCGGCCGCCCCGGGGCGCACGCGGCGATCACGGCTTCGGAGACGTAAGAGAGAACCCTCTGGCCTTCGAGACGGAGAGCCTCGAGAGCGACGGCCGGGACCGCGAGCACGTTGGCGTCGAGATGCTCCGGTTCGGTACGTCCCTCTTCTTCCTTTTCGACGAAGTGTCGGGCGAGGAAACGAGTCAGGCGTCCGGTGAGCGGCCACATGAGCAGGACTCCGAGCACGTTGAAGACGGTGTGGAAGAGGGCGAGGGAGGTGGCCGGGGAGGCCGTGAAGTCCAAGGCTTCGAGGGCCGCTGCGAGGGCGTCGAAGGCGAAGGGCAGGAGTAGGAACGCGGCTCCGGCGGCGACGAGATTGAAGGCCACATGGGCCATCGCCGTGCGCCGGGCGTTCGGCGTGGCGCCGATCACGCTGATGAGTGCCGTCGACGTCGTGCCGAGGTTGGCGCCGATGACCCAGGCCCCGGCGGCCTCGATGGGGATGAGCCGGCTCTGGGCGGCGGCGAGGGCGATGGCGAGGGACGCGCTCGACGACTGGGTCGCGGCGGTGAGGACCAGCCCCACCCCGGCGAAGAGCGCGGCTCCGGCCACGCCCCCGATGTCGAAGGTCGAGGGATCGACCGAGGAGGCCAGATCGCTGAAGGCGTCCTTCATGAAGCCCAAGCCCAGGAAGAAGAGACCGAAGCCGGCGATCGCGTCTCCTATTGGACCGGCCCGGCGCTTCTTGGCGAAGGTGGACATCAGGGTGCCCGCGCCGATGGCGGGCAGGGCGACGACTGCGAGGTCGACCTCGAGGCCCGAGAGGGCGACGAGCCACCCCGTCATGGTCGTGCCGACGTTGGATCCGAAGACCACCCAGACGGCCTGGCCGAGGTCGAGGAGGCCGGCGTTGACGAAGCCGATGGCGGCGATGGTCACCGCGCTCGACGACTGGACGATCCCGGTGATGAGGGCCCCCGAGGCGAGGGCCCTCATGCGGGTCCCCGTGGCCCGAGTGAGGATGCCCTTGAGGGCACCGCCGGCGGCCGCTTTGAGCCCCTCCGTAAGCAGGTGCATGCCGAGCAGGAAGAGGCCAATTCCGCCAGCAAAGGTGCCTATGGTGACCCACACGTGCATTGAACGGATGGCGAAGCTAGCACGGCGGGCCCGGCCGTGAAGGCATGAGGGTGGTCCGGGCTCTGCGCCGCACGGTCGGTGTGGTGCAACGGGCCCCCGTGAGGGGTACCTTGTCGTCAATGATGTCTGCCAAACCGGACGAGGTCGCGCCCCGCCTCGCCTTCGGTGGTGGCGTCCTCAGCGCTGCCTTGCTCGGTCTCCTGGTCGTCGTCTACCTGCGCACCGAGAGCAGCCTCGCGTTTGCTCAGGCCGCCGACAGCCTCTCGGATATCTTCACGGCGGTCGCGCTCTTCGTCTCGATGCGCGTCGCCGCCGCGCCCCCGGACGAGAACCACCCCATCGGCCACCAGAAGGCCGAGCCCGTCGCCGCGCTGGTCGCGGCGGTGATGGCCGGCGTGCTCGCCTTCGAGGTTCTCCGGGGAGCCACCGTTGCCCTGATCGACGACAGCGAACCCGTGATGAGCTATTCGCTCCTCGGGGTCTTCTCGGTGAAAGTCGTGCTCAAGGCTGCCCTGGCGGTGCTGAGCGCCCGCGGCCAGCGTCGGCGTCCGAGCCCCGCCCTCCGGGCCCTCTACGTGGATGCCCGAAATGACGTCGCGGTCGGGCTGCTCGCCGTGGGTGGTTTCTTTGCGGCCCGGTGGGGAGCGAGCGCCTGGGACGCCTGGCTCGCCCTCCCGGTCGGGCTCTACGTGGGCTGGTCCGGGTTCGACCTCGCCCGAGAGAATATCCGGCTGCTCATGGGTGAGGCCCCCCCCGAGGAGCGCCGCCGGGCCCTCGAAGAGATCGCCCAGTCCGTAGATGGGGTCGAGTCCGTCCATGGCCTCGTCGCCCGGTTCCACGGGGTCGAATTGGACGTTTTGATTCACGTCGTCGTCGACCCAGAAATCTCCCTGCGTCTCGCCCACGATATCGGCCACGCGGTCGAAGCGCGCCTCTTCGAAGAGGACGATGTTTGCCATGCGGTGGCCCATGTGGACGTCGAAGTTGCCGAGACCGATGCCGGGGAATCGCTACCCGCGTCTCCGGCCGGGCGATAAGACCCGTTCCCCGCTGGACGCCAGCCGGTGTTCTCGGTAGATCAGGGGTCCAACTGGAGACCTCCCGAATGACAGCAGACGAGATCATGACCACCGACCTGGTCACCGTGGAAGAGACGACGCGCATCGGGGAGGCATATCGGCTCCTGTCGGAGCTCTCCATCCGGCACCTTCCGGTGGTCAGCGGTGGGGAGATCTCTGGCATGATCAGCGACCGCGACTTCCGTAGCCTCGGCCTCGACGCCGTCACCGACATGGCGCGCATGGACGATCTCACCACGCGCATGTCCGGCCCGGTCTCCAACCTGATGACCAGCGGCTTGCTCACCGTCGAGCGCGGCACCGAGGTGAAAGAGATCATCGATCTCATGGTCGACGAGAAGGTGGGCGCCGTGCCCGTCGTCGAGGGC
>JAFDCW010000679.1 GCA_019312705.1 Deltaproteobacteria bacterium | reverse complement strand
GGCGGCGCAGAGGCCTGGCGCGGAACCTCGACGTCACGTCGTTCGACGAAAAGAGCGCCTACACGGTTCGCCTAGAGAGCCACGTCGAAGCCCGGCGCGTTGCCGAACGGTGCCGCCCCTATCTAGGGAAGCCCGTGGACGGCCCCCAAGACACCGACCCAGACACCGACCAAGACACCGACCAAGACACCGACCAAGACACCGCCAAAGACGAACTTCCACTGCCAGCGGCCGAGGTGCACCACCCCGGAGACTTCGTCGCGGATATCCAGGACTTCGCCGTGCCCCACACGGAGGTCGTGCGCCCGTGCGACCATTGCAAGAGCACCGGCCGCGAGGTCTGTCAATCCTGCGGTGGGGCGGGCCTCGCCACCTGCACGACGTGCTGGGGCCGGGGCCAGACGACACGGGATGACACCTTGGTCTCCTGCTCCGACTGCCATGGTTCGGGGAAGCGCCCATGCGGCTATTGCAGCGCCGTCGGCGGCGTGAAATGCACCGCGTGCCTCGGCCACTTGAAGCTGGTGCACTTCGACCAGCTCATCGTGCACTTCCAGAGCCGGGCCGACGAGCGGGTCCTCGGAGAGGCGGCCTCGCTGAGCCATCTCATCAGCAACGCGCGTAGCACGACGGCGTACGAGGAAGAGGGGCGCCGCTTGCAGCCGATCTCGGATCACGGCAGCGGCGGCCCCTTCCGCGGAAGCCGAGGGCGCGTCAACCAAGAGGTCAACGCTGCGGTCAACGAACTCATCGAAGGCGAGCGCCTTGCGGATGGAGAGAAGATCATCAAACAGCGCCTGAGCGTCGAATCCCTGGCCGTCTACGAGGTCACCTACCGCTGGGGGGACGGCCTCCGGCACTGCTGGATCTACGGCCATGAGCTGACGGTGCTCGCGCCGGACTATCCGGTCTCGCGGCTGCGCATCGCCGGCACCACCGTCGCCGCCGCAGCGCTCCTCGCCGCGACCTACGGCAGGGTCGTCGGGCTCTACTAGGGCGCGGCGCGGCCGAGCCAGGCGACGCGCAGGCCGGCGGTGATATCGAAGGCGAAGCCTGGGTCCTGGCCGGGGTCCTTGCGCGAGAAGACCTGAAACCCGAAGACCATCTGGAAGGGGCCAGCAATGTCGAGGGTCGTATCCCAACGGCCGCGGAGTTCCTGATCCGTGCCGGTGACGAAATAGTCGAAGATGAACTCCGTCGCCAACTTGCGCGTGTCCTGGACCATCACGGACCACTGCTTAAGCACCAGCTGTGCCGACAGACCGAAGCGAGCTTCGCCCATGGGGTCGAGCAGTTCCGAGGTGACACCCGCGCCGAGCTTGAGGGTGAGGTGGTCGGTGAAGCTGAACCGGAAGCCGCCGGTCGGGCGCAACTGAAGGTGGTGAAAATCGCGTGAATCGGGCTGAGAGATCTCGGACTCGAGGTAGGCCTCGACGTAGGGCTCGGGGATGTAGAAGCGAGGAAAATCGCTTCTGAATCGTCGATAGGCGAGGGTGGAACGTACGCCCAGGATGTCGTCACCCTCGGCGAAGGGGTCCGTATTCGTTTGGGTCGTTCGGTATCGGGCGATGCCTTCGTTGTCCCACCCCCAAGACCGTGAAGCCGAGTCCGCGCGCAACTGGCTGGTAAAGCCGAAGGTGAGGCTGTCGCTCCGGCCGAGCTGGGTGGCGGTGTAGACCGGGTCCCCGGTGTCGTCGGTCGGATTGCTGACGGCCGTGCCGGCGAGGCGGGCATCGAGGTCCACCCGAAAGATCCACTCGAAGGCGTCACGGCGGTCCGAGATCGCATCCCGGGGGTCCCCCTCCCGCGGAACGTCGAGGAAGTCGAAGAGCACGGCGCGGATCGATGCGTCCTCGAGAGCTTCCCAGGAATATCCCGCGGGCAGCTCCGGGAGCGCACCGGCGCCGCCGGCGGCGAGGAAGTGCAAGGTCGCCACGCGGTAGGTCGCCCGGGCCTCGAGGGGCCGGCCGTTGACCTTGGCCTTCTTCCCGTCCCATTCGAGGCCGGGAACGATCAGGTAGCCGTCCTCGAGCTTCTTGGCGACCTTCTCGAGCCACGCCGCGGGCACGTCCGCCACGACGATCTGCTCGTCGTAGCGCAGACCGACGAAGACGTCGCTCGCGGTCAGCGATCCGGGCTGGGAGGGGTGCCACCGAGCTGCGAGGAGCCCGTTGTCGATGATTCCGAGGTCCGTGTTCGCCCGCTCCCGCATCACCCCGGAAGAGAGCTCGAGGAACTCGTGGCCGGTGATGTCCCGGGAAAGGTTTGCGCCGGGCAGCTCGTTCCCCCACTGGGCGCAGTACTGGCGACCCGTTTCGAGGGACCACCGCGCGAAGTCTGGCGCGATGCGCGGTGACGGCGTCACGGGCCGCGCCATCACGTCGTGCACGGCGCTGCGGTAGTCCTCGCGAATGCGCACGTCGAGGGCGCCGCCGATTGGAGCCGCAACGATGGCCGGCTGAACCGTCGAGGGGCGGGCGAATACCAACTCGTTGCCGGCGCCGGCTGCGAAGAGCAGATCCGGGCGGGCGTCATCGGGCAGCGCCGTCGCGAGCTCGATGGCCTTGCCCGAAGGGTCCTCGGCGTTTGCTCCGTGATCGAGCACCGCGACGACGATATCGGCCCCGGCGGCCCGGGCCCGGCGCACCGCGCTGGTGAGCCCCTCGAGGGGCGGCGTCGTACGCAGGCCAGCCGCCCGAGCGGGGGCGAGGGCGGCGAGGGTGTCCCCCGGCATGATCGAAACCAGGGCGACGCGCTGGTCGTTGACGATGTGGATCGACGGGCCATCGCCGCCGTCGACGAGGATGTCGCAGAGTTCGACCGCGGGTGTATCGGGCATGCAAAAGAGGTTGCTGGCGATGCCGGGAATGCCCCGCTCGCGCAGCGCCCGGAAGGCAGCGATCATCGGACCGCGGACCGCCGCGAGCTCGTTCGGTCCGAAAACCAACGCGCGGTAACCGAGCTCGTCGAGCATCTCGGCGAGGCTCTCGGGCGTCTCCCTCGCCGCGTGGCGGGCCAGGGCACCGGGGGTCAGGAGTGACCCGGTGTCGAAGAGCAGCGGGTGGTCGGGGGCCTCGGTGAGGCCATGGAGAGCGGGCGTCAGATAGTCGAAGTTGGCGGCCTCGACGTCTACGTCGGAGGAGCACACCGGCAACCCCAGCTCCCCGGCGATCCCGGAGGTCGCAACAATGCGCACAATGGTGCGCGCCTCGGCGAGCAGCTGACTTTCGTCGTCTTGGTCCTGGGCCCGCGCCTGGTCGGCGACTCCCAGGACCATGAGCATCGCGAGAGCTAGTGCGGGTTTTGCGATTCGCATCGATCTCGACTCCTT
>JAFDCW010000079.1 GCA_019312705.1 Deltaproteobacteria bacterium | reverse complement strand
TGAGCGGATGCGTGGCGCGGGGGCGCCGATCTGCGCTCCATCGTCCCTTCCCTCCAGATAGTCCGCTATGGACTCCTGGATCCTCTGAACCAGCGTCGAGACCTCTGTTCTCCGGGCAAGGCCGAGGGCGGTTCTGCGACCCCGTTCAGGGTGCGCGCATGATGTAGGTGTGCACGATGTCGCCGCGCATCACGCACCAGGTAGCGAATCCTTTGTTGCGTAGGATGTCGACGCCCGGCGCGGGCAAATAGTCGGTCACGAGCTCTAGGACCTCCGTGCCTACGAGCTTGGTGGCTCGCCGGAGGAGCGGGTTGAGCGGCATGACGTCTGGGTCGAGATCCCGCTCGTCCATCGAATCGACCACACGATCGGCGTCGTACCAGCGGGGCTGAGCCGTGAAGTAGGGGTCCTCGGCCGGGGCCTCGTCGCCGACGAGGGGCTCTTGCCCGACGACGGCGCGGAGCCGGTTGACCATATCCTCGACGGGCAGCCGGCCAACCGCCGCCGCTTGGCGCAAGGAGGCGACCTTGGCCACGCTTCGACGGAGTATTGGGTTTCGCAGCTTGACGAAGGGAGGGGCCATCGCGATCAGGACCTCCTCCAGCTCGGGGTAGTGGCGAAGGAGCGCGGCCACCTTGGTCGACGCTGTGATTGACGGACCCTGGGACATGACCATGGGAAGGCTACGGGAGCGTGTCGGTGAGTTCTTGTGCTCGATCAAGTGCAAGGCGCCGGTCACCCTCACGGAAGCCGACGCTTGGAGACTTGCCGCCCAGGCGCGACCGACGGCTACTGCGGACCGTTCGTCTGGACTCTGTTCCTGAACGCCGTAGGCGGGGACGCGTTCGTGCTCGTTCTCGTTCCTGTTCCCGCTCCGACTCCCGTTTTCACGATACCCTCCGCCCAATGAAGGCCATCCGCTTCCACCGCTACGGCGACCCGGGCGTCCTACGCTGGGAGGACGCGCCCGATCCGCACCCCCGCCGCGGTGAGATTCGCGTCCGGGTGCACGCCGCCGCCCTCAATCCCAAAGACGTCCTGATTCGCAGAGGCAAGGTGCGTCTGCTGACGCCGGGCTTCCCGCAGCTTTCGGGGCAGGACGTCGCGGGGGTCGTCGACGCCATCGGCAAGGGAGTGCGCGCGTTCGAGGTCGGCGACGAGGTCTACGGGATGATCCCGCGGATGGGCGCCGGTGCATGTGCCGAACTCGTGGCTCTGCCCCACCGCGCCTGCGCGCGGAAGCCCCCGGGCGCGACCATGATCGAGGCCGCCGCTGTCCCTCTCGCGGCCATGACGGCGCTGCAAGCTCTACGGGACCTCGCTCACCTTCGGCGCGGCGACGATGTGGTGCTCAATGGGGCGTCGGGTGGGGTCGGAACCTTCGCGATTCAGATAGCCAAGATCCTCGGCGCGCGAGTGAGCGTCGTCTGCAGCGCCCGCAACGAGTCGTTCGTGAGAGAACTAGGCGCGGACGAGGTGCTCCCGTACGACGAGCAGCCGTTGCTCGACTCGGGCCGCCGCTTCGACGTCGTCTTCGACATCTTCGGCAGCGCACCCTTCGAGCAAGCCCGTCATCTCTTGCGAGAACGCGGGCGCTACGTGACCACGATTCCGCGCCTCGCCACCATGGCTCGAGACATCGTCTCGCGTCTCACCGGCGCCGGTCCCCGGGTGGTCCTCGTGGACCCAGATACCCGGGACCTTCACTTGCTCGCGCAGTGGATCGATACGGGGGCGTTCCGGCCGGTCGTGGACCGAGTCTTCCCGATCACCGAAGCGGCATCCGCCCACGCCTACGTCGAGACGAAACGGGCGCGCGGCAAGGTCGTCCTTCGGCTTCCGGCTGGGCGGGCAGGCGAACCTTGATGGGTCCCCCGGGGGGTCACGCCCCGCACCTCACCCCTGCAGCGCCGGCCCGACGCCGACCCGGACCACCTCGTCGGTCGGCGGGTAACGCACGACTTGACGTTGCACGTGGGTCTCGCCGGCTTCCACGAAGGTGCGGGTCCGGGCGATGCGAGCGCCGCGCACTCCCCGCTGTTCGACGACCCGGGTGCCGGGGGCGAGGCTCGCGTCTTCGACGATGTGGGTTTCGTACGCGCGGCGATTGAGGACCTGGCGGGAGACTTCGACCTCGCGGGGGTCGGCCCGGCCGACGAGTTCGACGAAGACCCGGCCGCCCTCGGTCCGGGCGTGCACCTCGACCGGGAAGTCGAAGGGGTTTTCGATCTCGAAGTCGATCTGCGGGAACGACACGGTCGCGTCGAGGCCCATCGGGATGTACGAGCTCGGCCGGCTGTGGGGTCGGTACTGCGTCATCTCGAGGCCGCCGAGGAGCGCCGCGGCGTGCAGGGTGCTCGCCACCTGGCAGACGCCGCCGCCCATGCCCGGGACGATGCGGCCGCCATCGATCACCGGCGCCTCGGTGAAGCCGTTTTGCCGGTCCCGGCGGCCGACCCGGTCGTTGAAGCTCAGGCGCTCACCGGGGGCGATCACCGCACCGTCGAGGATCTCCGTGGCCCGCTCGACGTTGTGCGCCCGGCCCCGGCTCCGGCCCGACCTCTGGTAGCGAGTCCGGTAGGTGCCGAGCACGGTCGCGAACGCGCGCTCCGCTTCCCGTGCCTCTCGTGCGGCTTGCGCGTCACGAGCTTCCTGCGCCTCTCGTGCCGCTTGGCCCTCCTGGGCAGCAAGGGCCAATCGGGCCTCCTCGATTGTCGGCACCGCCCCCTTGGCAGCCGGCGAGGCGGCCTGGCGTGCGGACATGGCGACCTCGTCGTTACCGATGTGTTTGTCCGCGATGGAGGGCAGGGCACTAACGAGGGTGCCGGTGAGGAAGAGCGCGATGACGCTGGTGAAATGGGACATGCCTCTTCACTGAGCAAGTCCCCGGCCACGTCCCCCCCTATGCCCGCGGATACCTCGAAGCCCCTGAAACCACGCCGCTTTTGGCCGCTTCACGGTCCCTCGGCATAGGCGATTGGTGAGCAAGACTTGCCCTGCTAGGCAGAGTTCGCGCGGGCGTCAGAGCTCCGGGGCGGGCAGCTCTTCCCCGTTCGCTGCGTCGATATGGGCGAGGAGCGCCTGGGCTTCGTCCGACAGCTCTCGCCGCAGGGCGAGGGCCTCGAGGCCTCCGCGGAGGCTCGGGTCGGCCCCAAAGCGCGGATCGACGGTGTAGGCGACGGACAGCCGGGCGAGGGCGTCGCTCCACCACTCCCGGGCGAGGAAGAGGCGGCCGAGAAGCAGATGCGGGCGCGGGTCGAGCCGGTTTCCCCGAGAGTAGGCCCGGAGCTGGATGATGACCTCGTTCCCAGGGATCTCGCCCTCGTCGAGGATCGCCCGGGCCGATTCGAGCAGCGGCACCTGCGGATGCATGTCCCAAGGGACCGGGGGCGGCACCGGGGCCGCGAGGCCCTCGGGGAGAGGGGCTGGCGTCGGATCTCCGGCCGGGGCGAGGGCAGCGGCGGTAGGCAGTTGAGCGGCCACGTTCGCCGCTTCGTCGGTCGTGGGTTGGACCGCAGCTGCACTCTCTTCTTGGTCCTCTTGTGGGCTCTCTTGTGGGCTCTCTTGTGGGCTCTCTTGTGGGAGCCCGGCCGCGTGCCAGAGCAACCCGATGCCGCTCAGGCCAATGGTTACGGCGACCGCGATGAATGCCCACGGGCGGGCTCGGTCGTCCGTCGTTTCGGGGGCGGCGTCCTTCTGCGACCTGTTCACCTTTGGTGGTGCGGGGATCATCGGCGTCTCGCGCGCCCCGAGGGCCGCCTGCCTCGTATCCCGGGGCACCAACGCAGTGGTGGGAAGCTCCTCGATGGCCGCGGCCATCGCGTCCGCCGATTCGAAGCGGTCCGCCGGGTCCTTGGCAAGGGCGCGCCCGAAGAGCGCGACTATCTCCTTGGTCGCGCGCACGTCGGACCGAAACTCTTCGAAGGCGGGGACCGGGGCCGTGAGGTGCGCGTTGATGATTTCGCCCACTTCGCCGTCGAAGGGTTTGGCGCCGGCGAGCATCTCGTAGAGCAGGATGCCGACCGAGTAGAGGTCCGCGCGGTGGTCGAGGTGGTCGCCCATCGCTTGCTCCGGCGACATATAGGCCGGGGTCCCGAAGGTCTCGTCGACCGAGGAGATCATCGACCCGGTGGTGAGGTCTGAGCCCGGCGATATCTTTGCGAAGCCGAAATCCAGGAGCTTCACGTATTCACCCTGGGCGTCGAGGGACTGGAGGAAGACGTTCCCTGGTTTGATGTCGCGGTGCACGAGGCCGCGGCCGTGGGCGTAGCCGAGGCCACGGAGCAAGGCCCGGGTAATGCGCAGCGCGTAGGGCGCAGGCACGGGGCCCTCATCCATCAACGTTCGAAGGGTACGCCCGGCGAGCAACTCCATGACGAGGTAGGGCCCTTCGTCGGCGATCGCGTAGTCCATCACGGCGACGATGTTGGGGTGCGCCATCGCCGAGAGCGCCCGGGCCTCGCGCTCGAAGCGCGGCCGGAGAGACACGTGCTCGACGAAGGACTTGCGCAGAACCTTCAGAGCCACCGCGCGCTTCAAGCCCAGATGCTCTGCCTCGTAGACGACCCCCACGCCGCCCATGCCGAGGACCGAGGAGATCCGGTATCGACCGTCGACCGACGCCCCGGCCTCGAGGAGAATATCGTCCTCGTCGGTCGCCGAGGTCGGCTCCCGATTCGGTCCCTCACTGGCCGTGCCCTGACTCCCCATTCCGTCGAAACTTAGCCCTTTCGGCGGGCATGCGCCCGTGTACGATCCGCCCCGTGGCGGACCACCCCTATTTCTTCACCTGGGGCGCGCAGAAAGACGCGCGTCCGATCTCTCTCGTTGGCGGCGATGGGGCCCACTTCGAGCTCGCGACGGGCGAGCGGTGGCTCGACCTCGGCAGCCTGATCTATCAGGCGAATCTCGGTCATGGGCATCGGCGCGTCATCGACGCGGTGAAGGCCCAGGCGGAGCGGCTCTGCTTGTCGATCCCCGCCGCCGACTACCCGGAAAAGCGCGAGCTCGCCGAGCGCCTCCTCGCCAAGGCACCGGACGGCTTCGACCGCGTCTTCTTCACCCTCGGGGGCTCCGACGCCAACGAGAACGCGATCAAGATCGCCCGGATGGCCACAGGCAAGTTCAAGCTGCTCGCGCGCTACCGCAGCTACCACGGAGCGACCATGGGCGCGGTTTCCCTCACGGGCGACGCGCGGCGCATGGCGGTGGAGCCGGGGCTGCCCGGCGTGGTGCACGTCTCCGACTTCGACTGCGGCGCTTGCCCGGGCGGCGTTCGAGCGCCCGACTGCGCGCATGCGCCGCTGACCCACATCCCGGCCACGCTCTCCCGTGAAGGGGACGGCGTCGCTGCGGTCTTCGTGGAGTCCATCGTCGGAGCGAACGGGGTGTTGATCCCGCCGCCCGGGTACATGGCCGAGGTGCGCCACGCCTGCGACCGCCACGGGGCGCTGCTCGTCATGGATGAGGTCCTCGTCGGTTTTGGCCGCACGGGGCGTTTCTTTGCGCTCGACCACGACGGCGTCGTCCCCGCCCTCATCACCTGCGGCAAGGCCATCACCGGGGGCTACGGGACGCTCGGTGCGGTACTCGTGCACGAGCGCGTGAGCGCCCACTTCGACGAGCGAGCGCTCGTGACGGGGCTGACCCACTACGCCCATCCCCTCGGCGTCGCCGCGGCCCTCGAGACCCTCCGCGTCATCGACGACGAGGGCCTCGTCGACCGGGCGGCCGCCCTCGAGGGCACCCTCCGAGCGGGCCTCGAGCGAATCGTCCAGGCTGCGGGTTCCTGGGGTGGGCAGGTCCGCTGCCGGGGGCTGCTCGGCGGCGTCGAGCTCGACCTCGGGGCGGGGCGCTACGAGGCCCTGAAGAGCGCCCTCGTCGCGCGCTGCGTGCACGCCCACTTGCCTTCACAGCGGAACATCCTGGTCATCGCTCCGCCCCTCGTCATCGGTAAAGAGGAGCTTCGTGACGGCCTCGGCGCCGTGGCAGACGCGGTCCAGGAAGCATTTGGAGTACGGCCATGAACGGACGACATCGAGACAAGGTGAAGCAGACGCCGGCCGAGGCCCTCGAGGGGCTTACCGACGGGGCGCGCATCATGGTTGGCGGCTTCGGGCTATGCGGCAACGCGGAGGCGCTCATCCGAGCGGTGGTCGCCTCCGGCGCTCGAAACCTCACGCTGATCAGCAACAACGCCGGCAACATGGGCCAGGGGCTCGCGGCGTGGCTGAAGGCCGACATCGTGCGCAAGATCGTTTGCACCTACGTGGGCAACAACGAGGACCTGCACCAGGCGATGGCCGGCGGAATCATCGACGTGCAGATTGTTCCCCAGGGCACCTTCGTCGAGCGCATGCGCGCCGCCGGTGCTGGCATCCCCGCCTTCTACACACCGACCGGGGTCGGCACCGTCGTCGCCGAGGGCAAAGAGGTGCGCGAGTTTGGCGGCCGCGAGTACCTGCTCGAAGAGGCGCTGAGCGCCGACTACGCGCTGGTCCGCGCCCACCAGGCCGACTCCTTCGGCAACGTGCGGTTCTGGCGTACCGCGCGCAACTTCGCGCCGATCATGGCCACGGCTGCCACGACGACCATCGTCGAGGCCGACCACCTCGTCCCCCTCGGCGCCATCGACCCCGACGACGTGCACCTGCCCGGGGTCTTCGTGCACCGCGTCGTCGAGGTGACCGAACACGAAGACCCCTTCGAGTACGAGACCACCCGGCCGCGCCCGTCCGCGGCGGGTGCCGCAGAAGGGAGCGCCTGATGCCCTGGGACCGCAACGCGATCGCCGCCCGGGCCGCCGAGGAGATCCCGGCTGGCAGCATCGTCAACCTCGGCATCGGCCTACCGACCATGGTGGCCAACTACCTGCCCGAGGGTCACGACGTCTGGCTGCACACTGAAAACGGAATCCTCGGCATGGGGCCTTTCCCGTACGAGGGTGAAGCCGACCCGCAGATCATCAACGCGGGCAAGCAGACCGTGACCGTCGCTACCGGCGGCTCGTGCTTCGACTCGGCGATGTCCTTCACGATGATCCGAGGGGGCCACGTCGACTTGGCGATCCTCGGAGCGATGCAGGTCGGGTCCAACGGCGACCTCGCCAACTGGGCCATCCCCGGCGGCCGGGTGATGGGCATCGGCGGTGCAATGGACCTCGCCGCGGGCGCCCGCCGCATCCTGGTGCTCACCAAACACCTCACCAAGAAGGGCGAGCCGAAGCTCGTCCAGGACGCGAACTACCCCCTGACGGCGAAGGGCGTCGTCAATCGCATCATTACGGACCTCGCGGTCGTCGACGTCACGGACGAGGGTTTTCGCCTCGTCGAATGTGCCGCCGGGGTCACACCGAAGGAGGTCGCCGAGGCGACCGGCGCCCCCCTCGCCGGGGCGTGAATCACGGTCCGGCAACGCGGCGCGGGCCGATGCGGTAGTGCCGCTCGACCGCCGCCTGACTCAGGGCCCGGGAGTACATCGCGACGAGATGGAAGTCGCCAAGCCAGGGTCGGTCCGCGGTCCGGGCATTGCCCACATAGAGGCGGTAGACGGCGTCCCAGTTCGAGAGATCGCCGGCGGTGTCCCCTTGGTCGCCGCTCGCGACGCCATCGACCCAGAGCTGGGCGACGCCGTCGGCGCGGCGGGTGAGCACTACGTGCTGAAGTGACGTCTGCGCCGACCCCGGAGCGGACGTGACGTAGGGTGCGCCGCTGTTGTTGCCCACCCGTCGAATACGACCCTCGTAGGTCTCCGCCTGCTGGCTGAGGGTCACGTTCCGAGCATTCGTTTCTTCCTCCATCGTGAGGATTCGGGCGGGGCCCCCCTGGGTTCGATTGTCAGGGCGGACCCAGGCTTCGATGGTGAACTCCCCGGAGGTGACGAACGCCTCGCGGATCGCGTCGATGGGTCGGTCGATGGTGAGCACCGGGGCGCCCGACTCGAAGGCCAGGTGGTCCGTCGTCCAGCTCCAGCCGGCTTCGGTGGGGGTGATGAGATCGTGGGTCTGAAACCCCGAAACGTCGCGGACCATGCCGCCTTCGCCTTCGTCGAACATCCACATGGCGACGAGGCCCTCGCTCGAGCGCTCCTCGGGGCAGGTGAGGGGGTCCGTCTCCGTACAGCGGCGGCAAGCGTCTCCGAGGATTCGGAGGTCGCGGACACGCGGCGTATCCCACCCCGGGCCCGAAAGGCTGACTTCGATTTGCACGTAGCGGCCGCGAATCGCCGTCGGTAGATCGCCGGCCGCATCGGTTGGCGCGAAGGGCACGTCGATCGGCGTATTCCCCGCCCGGATGCCGAACTGAACCCAACTGCGCCCCGTGACGATTCCCCCGCCGCGGACGCCGCGGATGAGCGTCTCGTCCCCGAGATCGATGAACGCCGTCCGGAAAATTCCGCTCCGCGGGAAGGGCTCGGGGGTGCCGCCGAGGTGGGCGAGCACGCCGACGTGGTGCCAGACGACGACGTCGGTGCCCGTATTGTCGACGGTGACCTCCCAGGTCCCCGAGGCATCCGTCAGCGTGTCCGCCCAATCGGGGACCGACCGGAGATGCCACTGGCCCGCTTGCCGCGACCAGGCGGCATCGACCAAGCGGCGTGTCTCGGTCAGGCCGCCGGGCTCGGTGACGGTGACGTTGATGGGCCCCGGATCTGCCGTTTCGATGATCACGGAGACCTCGACCGCCGACGTGCGGCCGGACGGAATCGCGCCGAGGTCGACGTCCACCGACTGCGTGAACCCGCCGCTCACGAAAACGGTGAACTCGTCGCCCCGGCCGTGGGGTACCCCGCCGAAGCGGGAAGCGGGTCGAAGGTGATCGATGGGGAACGGTGCGCTGTTGAACTCGAGAAGCATCTCCGAATCGGCGTTCCCGTCCCAGAGCTCCGCAACCACGTCGACCGTGCCGTCGGGAGCCGCCGAATCGAGGGTGCGGTCCGCTCCCGAGCCGAGGAAGACGCCGTCGACGAAGAGGCTGGCGCCCTGGTTCGCGGCGAAATGGAAGGCGTCGATCGGATCCGGGATCAGGTGGCGCCCGACCCATCGGACCGCCCAGGTGTCGTGGTCCTCGATGCCCACGCCCGGGTATTCATCTCCTCCGCTCGAGCTCCAGTCGGTCTCGCTCCGTTCGATCCGAGACCCGCTCGGCTCGCCGTCGAAGTCTATGCTGTCCCACCCGTGGACCTCACGGCTCCTGAAGGCGTTCGAATCGACGCGCATCTCTTCGGTCCAGAGCTCCCGCCGCCCTCCGGTGCGCGGCGTGATCTCGAGCGTCAATTCACCGTCGCCGCCGTCGCTCTGCCAGGCGCCCCGGACCCGGTACCAACCGTCCCGGGGGGCGTCGATCGAGACATCGCCCGAACCGCTCGTCCCCCGCGACAGGGTGTGAGTCGTACCGTCCACGTCGACCTCGAGGATCAGACGGTCTTCGACGGTCGCGTGCAGGGTGTTCGTTCCCGTGGCGAGGCGAAGCTCACCGTGAATCTCGACGGTGTAGACCCCATCGCCGGCGATGAGGAGGTCGTGGGGCGGCTCGGAGTCGTCGTAGGAAACATCGAAGTCGTCTCGGTAGGCCGCGGCCGTCGCGACCCGTCCTTCGAGATCGCTCAGGGACGGCGGGTTGCCCAAGTGGGCGTCTTCGTGGCCCGCCACGGCCCACGTGCCGTAGCGGTACGAGTTGCCGCGGAGGGCGATGTTCCCCGGGGCCTCGCGCTCGGTGCCGTCGTGGCTGGCCCCATCGAAGAGCGCGTCTCCGGAGACCACGGCCACCACGTGGGGTTCGCCAAAGTCCGCGCAGGGGCCGAGCGGCGGGACGCTGCTATCGGGGGGACGGGGACCGGTGTCGGGGACCGTGCCGGTGTCCGGCAGGGCCCCGTCACCGGCGTCCGCCGGGAGCAGCGCTCCCTGGTCGATGCTGCAGGCCCCCGTCGTGAGGCTGAAGGCGAAGAGCAAGGGCAATAACCGGAGCGCGGCTCCGTCGGCGTGCATCAGAACGGCCCTGGCGACGTGTTCGAGGTTGGCGCGACGTTGACCACCTTGTTCA
>JAFDCW010000678.1 GCA_019312705.1 Deltaproteobacteria bacterium | reverse complement strand
CGGGTTTGGTGTAAGCAACCGCGACTCTGATCCCCTCAAGGACGCCCGTCTATCCTTCCCGCCCCCCGCGCTTCAGCGCTCCCTCAACCCCTCTTCAAATCCGCCAAAGTCGAGACTAGAGCACATCTCAAAAAGGCGACCGGAGCGTTCTTGAGATGTGCTCTAGCTCTAGGCGTCTCTAGAGCTCGGTGAACTCGTGCCCGCCGGTCACTTCGCGGCTCGCGAAGAAACGCTTCGCGGCCTCGATGTGCAGCGGGAAGGCGAAGACGTCTTCGAGGCCTTCCGGGCCAAAGACCGCGCCCCGGGCCGGGCACTCGGCGTTGTGTTCGTCGTGGGGCGGGAAGGTCGAGGGGTCGACTTCGGTCGTCGCGCCAAAGAGGAGTACCTGGTTCGGCTTCGGCTCGGTCGAGGCGAACCACAGGGGCTCCACGGCCTCGGCGTCCACGGTCACACCGGTCTCTTCGAGGACCTCCCGGGCGCCGCCCTGTTGCCAGGTTTCGTGGTCTTCGAGGAAGCCGCCGACGAGGGCGAGTTTGCCTTCTTGGGGGGCGTGGCCGCGGCGGATGACGAGCAAGCCGACTCGGTCGTCCTGGCGAACGGGCACCAAGAGCACCGAGACCGGCGTGGGGTTCGCCCACACCATGGCGCCGCAGTCGATGCAGGCCCGGGGGAAGTCTCCGAGGGGCTCGGAGTAGGCGGCGCCGCAATGATGGCAGTGGCTGTGTCGAGGCTTCATGCGCCGCCGAGCCTACAGCGGGACCGCGCGAAAAGTTCGAAAACTTCGAAAAGTTCGGACCGTCCCCCTGTTACGCTGCGCGCCAATGGCAGCCGAACTGAAGCTGAAGGGGATCAACTTCAACGGGACCCTCGGGGCTTTCGCCAATCACTACGGGGACGAAGCGCGGGCTTCCCTCGCGGGGGGCCTCGAAGGCGAGCTCGGCGAGGCGGTCCGGGGAGGGATGATCATCGCTTCGGGGTGGTACCCAGGGTCATGGTACGGGGCGCTCCTCGAGGCGATCGTCGACCAGGTCGGCGGCGGGGACGATACGGCCCGAACCCTCGCCCGGGAGGCCGTGAAGGCGGACTTCCAGACGCTCTTCAAGGTCGTGCGCCTCTTCCTCTCTCCGGAGAAGGCCGCCCAGCAGGCGATGCGCGTCTCCAAACGCTATGTCGACGGCGGCGTCATCGAGGTCGTGAGCCAGGAGCACGGCGAGGTCCAGTATCGCTTCCGCGAGTACCACGGCTATACGCGGCTCATGTGGCGCGACTTCATCGGCGGCATCGAGGGAGTCCTCGAGAACATGGGCGCCGAAGACCTCCGGAACCGCATCATCACCGGCGGCAACGACGGCAACGACCACCTCGACGTCGCCTTCCGCTGGAATGCTTGAGCTATCTCAGGGACACGCTGCTAGCGCACGATGGTCACGGGGCAACGGGCGCCGCGCATTACGCGCTCGCTGACGCTGCCCATGACGAGGCCTTCCATCGAAGACATTCCCCGGGAGCCCATGACCACGAGGTCGACGGCGGAACGCTCGGTGAAGGTGATGATCTCGACGGCGGGACTGCCGACGACCAGAGTTTGCTCGGGCTCGGACTCGACGACGTCCGCCATCACCGCGAGGGCGGCGCCGAAGGCCGCGTCGGCGCTGGCGCGGGAGGCCTCGGCGAGGCCTTCCGCGCCAGCGAGGCCCGCGAGGCCCTTGCTCACCGCCGCCGGCGCGTCGTAGACGAAGAGCAACGTGATCTGTGCTCCATGGGGGGACGCAAGCTGTGCCGCGAAGAGCGCGGCCCGCGCTGCTTGTTCCGAGCCATCTACCGGGACGACGATATGCTTCATTGGCGAGGTCATTTCGATCGGGGAAGTGTACACCGGGCGCGGCTTCGCAACGATTGTCGGTCGCCTGGCCGTCCTCGGAGGTGCCGCCAAGCTATCATCCTACGGTGGTTCCGAGGCTCGTTGCTCCAATCCTGGTCGGCCTCCTGGCCGCTCTCATTGGAGCCTGTTCTCTAGATACCGGGGCCCTGGTGCCCGAGGGGGACGCGACCGTACCCATCAGCCCGCCGGATGCGGCCGGAGACGGAGATGTCCCGTTCGACTCAGCTCGCATCGACTCGGGACGTATCGACTCGGGCGTCATCGATTCGAGCGTCGCGGATTCGAGCCCCGCCGACTCGGGGGCCGCGAGCGATGCGGCGCCCGACGCGACTCCCGATGCGATGCCCGATGCGATGCCCGATGCGACTCCCGATGCGATGCCCGATGCGACCCCCGATGCGATGCCCGATGCGGCGCCGGATGCACCGCCCGCGTGCCTCGAAGGCGAGGCCCGCTGCACAACGGGAGATCTCGAACGCTGTGTCGGCGGGGCCTTTGTGGCCGAGGAGAGTTGCTCGCTCGGGTGCAGTGACGTCGGCGGCGCGCACTGCATGGAGCTCGTCCCAAGCAATGTCGACGCATCCCTTTTCGTCGAGTCCGGGGACATTCACATCACCGCGCCCACGACGTGGAATACCAATGACTGCGAGACGGCGCCGCTGCCCGGAAGCGCGATGGTCGTCGCGCAAGCCGGGGGCAACCCCGAACTCTGCGTCGTGCGCACGGCACGCTTCACGATTGATCCCGGGGTGAGCCTCAGGGTCGTCGGCGGTCGACCCCTCGTCATCCTCGCGTCCGAGTACGCCTACCTCGATGGCATGCTCGACGTCTCCGCGGTGGGCACGATGACCGGCCCCGGCGGGGGTGCCCGGGGAGCCGCAGTGACCCCCGCCTCGCCCGGCAGCGGCGGGGCCGGGGTGCACGAGGGGATCTATCACGACGGGGGTGGCGGCGGCGGTGGGCTCTGCGGCGCGGGTGGCGTCGGCGGGGATGCAAACTCGACCTCCGGGGGGACCGCGGGTGTCGCGTCCAGCGCGAGCTGGGACCTGACGCCGCTTCGGGGCGGCTGGGGCGGCGGCCGCGGTGGTACCGGCCGTAGCGCAGGGCTAGGCGGCGGCGCCGGCGGCGGCGTCCAGGTTTCCGTCCGCGGCGAACTCCGGGTGCGAGGGGAAATCCTCGCCGGCGGCGGCGGAGGAGGAGGCGGCCTCGATGGTGTCCCGATGGACAACAACATCGGCGCCGGGGGCGGCGGCGGAAGCGGTGGGGCGGTACTGCTCGAGGCCGAGCAGGTCACCTTCGATTCCGGCGGCTACGTCCGGGCGAACGGCGGCGGTGGCGGCGGCGCTGCGGGCTGCAGCGGGCGCCGTGACGCGGCAGCTGGTGAGGACGGGCGCGACCACGCGGACCGACCGGCCGGGGGGGCGAGGGGCCGGAGCTGCGTCGACGGCTCCAACT
>JAFDCW010000078.1 GCA_019312705.1 Deltaproteobacteria bacterium | reverse complement strand
GAAGTTGGTCCAGGGTTGCATCCGGAGCGGTCGGATCAGCGTCATCTCTGAGAATCCGCGAAACCGCATCGGTTGCATTTCCGCGTCGTTCCGGCCGCAGCGTCGGTCGGGTCCACGCCTCCCACCGCTCGCGATAGTCCGCGAGGGCTCGATCATGTGCTGCGGCAAATCTCACCGATGCCCGCGCCACGACGGTGGCACGCGCGTCTTCATCGACCGTGTCAGCCCCCCCTTTGGCCTCGCCGCGGGACCTGTCACCCGGATTGGCGCCACAGCTCACTGCGGTCGCGAGGACGAGGGCAAGCATTGCGACCGGTGTGGTGGTGGCAGTCGACATGGCATGTGGCAATCGTGGCGGGACGACTGTAGTGAAGCGATGAACGAGTAACACGAAGCCACCAGAAGGCGCGCCGCGCCGTACTAGAGCTACGGGGTGACGGCGGAGACGAGGTCCGGTGGGGCACAAATGGGGCACACGGCCCCAGAACGACAGAAGCCTGGCCGAAGCCGGGCTCACCCAAGTCACCGAAATGACTCTGGTGCGGAAGAGAGGAATCGAACCTCCACGAGTTTTACCTCACAGGAACCTGAATCCTGCGCGTCTGCCAATTCCGCCACTTCCGCTGGGGAGCGCTGAGATAGGCCCTGGGGGGCTGGCTGTCAATGTTCTGGGGGGGGGTCATTTGCGTTTTTCTCGGCTCCCGGGAGGGGCCTCGGAGGGCGGTTTGCCCCTTTCATTCCGCGCGGTTGGGGTCTTCGGCGGATCGGAAAAAAATGCATAGGAGTGAACCTCATGCGGACCCGGGGGGGTCGTGGCGCCGCTGGGGGGGGGAGATCACGCGTGATTTCACTGGTCTGTCGGCGGTACGGGCATTGCACCTCGGAGTCCCCGACATGCTCCGTCCACAAGAGAAGCGTCGACCCGCGCCCAACAAGGCCGGCTTCACGCTCACCGAGATGATGGTCGTGGTGGCGATTATATCCATCACGGCCGGTCTGGCGGCACCCTCGATGTACGGGACGTTCGCCGAAAACCGCATCGCGTCCGCGCCCATCGACATGGTCCGGGTGGTGCGCCGGGCCCGCTCCGAGGCCCAGGCCTACGGGCGCGCTCACTTGCTACGCTTCGATGCGACGGCACCGGGGAAGTTCACAGTCTACCGCGGGGTCAGCTCGGGCTGCTCGGCGAATGACTGGGCTACGACGATCATCCCCGCCGGGGCCTGCGGCGCTGCGGGGTCCCTCTGCGTCGACCAGCTCGACTTGAGCGATTCGTATTACTCCAACGGCTCCCTCGACATCCGCGCGGTGGAGACCGGGGCGAGGGCGCTGGTCGATATGTGTTTCGAGCCCTACGGCCGGACGCTGTACCGCTTCACGAGCGCCGGGGTCTTCACCGACCGGAACACGGTCAACGGCGGATTGCTCTTCAACTTCAGGCGCTACGAGAACGGCTCGACGGTCGGGGTCACCAGGCGGGTGGTGGTGCCACTCGGTGGGGACGCGCGGGTGATGCGATGAGGGGCACGCATGGTGCGAAGAGCCGCTCGAAGCGCGCGGGCTACACGCTCATCGAGGTCATGATGGCGGTGGCGATCATGACGGTCGGCTCCGTGGGGGTCTTGTCGCTGCATCAGGCGACGACGAACGGCAACCGCGGGGCCCGCGAGATGTCGACGGCGACGGATCTGGTGCGGCTCTATCTCGAGCGCGTGCGCCGAGACGCTTTGCTTTGGACGGAGGCGGGGAACGTGACCTCTACGGAGTTGCTGGTGAACGTGCCGACGGCGGCGGCGTTCACCGGTGACTGGTTCATCCCGACCCCGGGCATAGGCGAATCCCACTTCGACTATGCGGGCCGCGATACGATGGCCACGGATGAGATGTACTTCTGCACGAACATGCGGGCGAGCTGGATCATCGCCCAGGAGGCGATCCGCGTCGACACCCGGGTGTGGTGGCATCGTACCGCTTCGAATACGGCTCGGACGGCGTTTACGTGCGCTTCGGCTCCGACGGCCATCACGGCTGAGCTCGCCGCCGCGGCTCCCCGCATCCGGTCGGTGGCTGGCTCCACGGTCGTTCGCTGGCAGAGGCCCAACTGATGTCTATCCGCCTCCCCATTCGATGCACCGTGCCGCGCCGGCGTCATCCTCTTCATCGTTCTCCCGGGGCTCGCCGTAGGTCGGGCTCGGCGGGGTTCACCCTCCTCGAGCTGATGGTCGCCCTCGTCGCGGGGGCCATCGCCATCACGTCGATCTACTTCGTGAGCTCGGCATCGAGCCGTCACTTCCACGAGCAGCAGCGCATTGCGCAGTCCCAGATGAACCTCCGGACGGCGGCAGCCCAGGTTCGCCGCGACTTCTCCCGGGCGGGCTACCTGGGAAGCCCCAATACCGTGGAGGAGACGGTGTGTCCCGATGCGACGGGCTCGGTCGACGCGTCGACGACCGACTTCGGGGCCATCGAGGTCCTCGACGGGGATGCGACGTTGGTCCTCACCGAAGCGTCGACCAACGGGGTCGAGGCCGACACGGTGCGTCTGACGGGCAACTTCGCCAGCGGCGACGCCTACAAGGTGGCAGGCACGCAGACGTCGACGACGCTGAACTTCGCCACTACCTGGCAGGGGTTCAGGCGCTCCTTCGGGGTGCCCTACGACGACGCTCTCTTGACGTCGGTCATGCAGGCGGGTCGCTTCGTACATATCGTCAATGACGGCAACGGCGGTCATTGGTTTGCGCAGATAACCTCGGTCAGTGCGACGACCTTGCCCCCGACCATCACCATCGACCGCGGGCTCCCGGACTGCTTCCGCCGCTGCGTTGACGGCTGCACGCTCTCACCGCTCTCGAAGATCGAATACACGGTGATCAGCATGGCCGATCCGACGCTCTCGGCCCTCAACGCGGGCTCTCCTGTCGCGGGAAGCACGGGCGCGGTCCTCGTCCGGCGCGAGCTCACCTTCGCCGATGTGCTCGTCGCCAACAGCCAGCGCATCGTGGCCGAGTACGTGGCCGATTTCGACGTCGACCTCATCAGCAATACGCAGCTCGGCGCGGGGCTGCCGCTGACCCTGGTGCTCCAGGACGACGCCAACGCCGAGACGGTGTCGGCCGCCAACCCGCACCTGGTGCGCAGCGCCGTCATCCGCCTGTCCCTGCGCACGTCGACCGAGGATCAGCGCTTTCCCTATGTGGCCCGTGCGGCGGGCGCCGCCCTCACCCGCTTCGACATCAATACCGCCATCGTCGGGGCCGCCCGCGTGCGCACGACCAACCTCGAGGTCCTCCTCACCAACGTCGCCGTACAGGACATGCGATGAAGCCTCGCATCCTCAAACGCCGCGCTGGCGCCGCCCGTCGCCCCGACCAGGAGGGCGCGGCGATGATCATCGTCATGCTCATCCTCTTGTCGACGACCTCCCTCGCGGTCTTCGCGGTGCACAGCACCAGCTACGAGGTCCGCGCATCGGGCTTTGCGCGCCAGGCGATGCAGTCCGAGTACGTCTCCGAGGCGGGTCTGACGACGACCCTGAGCATCGTCGACGCCATCGGGCCCCGGGCTATCCTCTTCGCCGTCGCCCGGCAGCAGGCTTCGAGGGTGGCCAAGCCAGTGATGGCGCCCTTCGAGCCCGAGCTCGACGACCACACCGAAGCCTACCGCATCTACAGCACCGATCTGTCGGCCCTCACCTCGAGCGGGACCGATCCGGTGACCATCGACGCCCTCGGCGCGCGGCAGCCCTATACGCCGACGTTCACGGTCGATGTCTACGACCAGTTTCAGTCGTCGCGCCCGGTCGCCGGGTACCCAGCCGATGGCGGGGGCTTGAGCTTCTTCCACGCCACCTACACGTCGCGGGGCCGCATGCGGCTCACGGCCGGAGACACCACGGTTGATCCGAGCGCACCGGACACCCGCGAGTATCACGAGACCGCCAGCAGCTCCCGGGCTTACGGCGTCTCAGGACCGTTCGCGCGATGATTCGGAGGAGTCACAGGATGGATAGGATGGATCGCAACGTGCCCCAAACAACGCCGAAGGCCACCGGAGCGCTGGCGTTTGCCTTCGCCCTCACCGCCTTGCTCACCGCCTCGGTGAGCTTTGCAAGTTCGGCCGCGGCGCAGGATTTCCCAGACGTGCGTAATGTCCGTCCGTCCGTCTCGCTCCTCGTCGACAGCTCGGGCTCCATGGAGCGCATGCCGGATTGCACCTGCAGCACGACCAACTGCTCCGAGTGCCTGCCCGCCTGCGCCGCCGGCGACAAGAACCGCTGGGCGATCCTCCTCGAGGCCTTCACCGGGACCTTCGACACCTGGAGCTGCACCGAGAACGACCGCTCGGGCTACACCGGCGAGTTCGACCACAACTACTTCCTGCCCCACTACGAGGCGCCGGTCGGCATCTCGACGCAGCAGAACAACGGTGTGCTCGATTCCTATCTCGAGCGCATCCGCTTCAGCTTGATGACCTTCGACGGAGTCTCCACGCTCTCGAACCAGGCGTCCCTGGTGCCGGCCTCGTCGTGGGCCGGGGGCTTCCTCACCCAGAGTGACGCCGCCGCCGGCATGTACTCCTACGGCGGGTACAAAGCCTTCAACTTCCCCGGGTGTTTGACGGACTTCGCCCTCGACAACGGCGCCCGTAACGAGACCACCAGCGCCGGCACCATCATCCCCGGCAACCTGGTGTCCATGGGCGACAACGCGTCGGACCACCTCCTCATCAACGCCAACGTCCAGAACTCGCTCCTCAAGGCCCGGCCTTACGGACCGACGCCGATAGCCGGCATGCTAGAGGACTATCGCTTCTACCTGAATAACCACCCCGACCAGGTTCCGGTCGCATTCGCCGGGGGCGCCGGTGACCCCTACGCCGGTTGCCGTGGCCACTACGCGGTACTCATCAGCGACGGGTATCCCAACGCCGACATGCGCGGGTTGCCCTACCAGTGCGACACCCCGGGCTACGATTGTCCCTACGAGCTGCCCCAGGACATCACCGCCGACCTCTGCTCGGCGAGCGGTGGTGAGTGCACCGGCGAAATCGACGGCATGTACGTCGTCGGCTTCAACGTCGCGGACCCGGCGGCGTCGGCCGAGCTCGACGCCATCGCCGCGGCCGGCGGTACGGGCAGTGCCTTCTACGCGACGGACCGGGCGTCTCTCGTCGCCGCCCTCTCGGCGGCGTTCGATGCGGCGGCCCCGGGGGCGACCTCTCGAACGGTGCCGGACTTTGCGTCGAGCGCGTCGGTGTCTTCGGCCAGCGCCAGTTATCAGTTCAGTACCGGTTTCGTCGTCGGCGACGACAGCATCGATCGCCCCTGGAGCGGCATCATCGAGCGCAATCGGTTCAGCTGCAGCGGGCTCACGGTCGTCCAGGAGACCATCGACGACGCCGAGAACGACCGCTTCCACATCGTGCTCAACAACCGCGTGACAGCCCGAAACCTCTACACGGTCGTGCCGACGGCTGGCAACGAGAATGGCTGGCTCACCAACGACGCCGATGGGGACATCCCCCTGGGCCGAGTTCCTGGGATTACCCTCGGTGCGCCGACCCAGCAAGGCCTCGACATCGCCGTCCTCGAGACGAGCAATGGCGGCGGCACGGTCCCCTACACGGCCCTGAACGCCGCGGACATCACCGATGCCGACGGCGTCCTCGACTGGGTATACGCCCGCGGCGGCGCCGACGCGGACCGCATCGCGAATCGTCTCGGCGACGTCTATCACTCGTCCCCGCAGGTGGTGGGCGCCCCGACCCTCGACCGCAGCGACGAGGCGTTCAACCTCTTCCGCCGGACGGGCAACGTGCTCGCCCGACCGACGGTGGTCTACGTCGGCAGCAACGACGGCATCCTCCACGCCTTCGCCGCAGAGTCCCATGACGTCGACGCCGTCTGCGCCGACAGCCGGGAAGCCGCGACGGATTGCGACCACGACGCCTATGACTCGAGCAACGAGATCGAAGCCGGAGAAGAGCTCTGGGGTTTCGTGCCTCCGATGGTCCTCGAGCGGCTCAAGGACGCCACCACCGCTCACCAGTGGACCGTCGACGCCACGCCGATGGTGAAGGACGTTTACTACGCCCGGGAGGTGGGCGCGACGCCGACTGCGACCGAGTACCACACGGTACTGGTCGCCGGCCTCCGCAACGGCGGCTCAGGGGTCTTCGCCCTCGATGTGACCGACCCAGCCACCCAGGCGTCGGGGTCATCGGATGGTGATCATCACTTCGCGCCGCCGAAGTTCCTGTGGCAGTTCACCGATGCGAACATGGGGCCGACCTACGGCAACCCGGCGATCGCCCAGGTTCTCGTCGACGAGTCGGGCACCCTCGTCTCTCGCGCCGTGGCGATCATCCCCGGCGGCCTCGGCGCCCCGACCGGTGCCGCGACAGCGGTCCTCATAGCGGACCAGCTGCCCGACTCGATCTCGGGCGTGCCCTCGCCGCGGCTCCAGCGCAGGGACCACAACACCGTCGGTCGCTCGCTCTACGTGGTCGACATCGCGACGGGCCGGCTGCTCGCGGAGTTCGACTCGACGACTCTGACTGCGCCCATGGTGGGCGCGGCCGCGGCGTTCCCCGGCGGGGTCGGGCAGATCGCGGACCGCGCCTTCATGACCGACGCGGACGGCGTCATCTGGCGCCTCGACCTCTCGGACAGCGACCCGGCCAACTGGTCCGTCGAAGCCTTCCACGACATTTTCCACGACAAGGGCTGGGACGCCGGCGAGCCCGCCTACAACAAGCCGATCATCTCGGTGGACGACAATGGGAACGTCGTGGTCATTCAGGCCACCGGCGACATCGACATCCTCGACGGCATCTCCGAGAACCGCGTCGTCTCACTCACTGAAAACCTGACCTTCGATGCGAGTGGCGCCGTCACCACCGTCGAGGGCACGCTCAACTGGGAGATCGACCTCGTCCCTGGGGAGCAAGTGACGGGCCCCCTCGAGCTCTTCGACAGCCGGGTCTACTTCGGCACTTTCGTATCGGTCACCGCGGCCACGGATGCCTGCGCCTTCGGCGTGAGTAAGATCTGGGGCGTGGACTACCTCGTCGACGACGGCTCTGGCGGGCCGGGACCGGGCCTCGAGTCGACCGCCGGCTCGGGGGTCTTCGACCTGACCTATGTCGGCCCATTCAGCAATCAGCTCATCATGGGTGTGGCCGTCAGCCAGCAGCCCAACTGCTTCTCGGGAGACGTCATTGTCGACGCCTACTTGGGCAGTCGCTATCGCGTGTCTGGCCAGGGAGGCGGAGGATTCGACCTCGTCGCCCAGGTGGGCGGTGACGTGGTTGCCGGGAGCGGGGGCTCCCTCGCCAACATCACTCGGTCGCTGCCTGTGCCCACGTCCCACACGGATGTGCTCGGTTATACCGGCGGCGTCGACTGAGACGCGCAGACCTGACAAGATCTGCCCCGTGCGCGAACCTTCGAACCCAGCCGTGGCCATCCTCGCCCTCGCCGGCCTGGCCGCGTTTGCGGCAGCCTGTGAAGAAGAGGTCGAGGAGCGGCCGCCGCCCCCGGTCATCGTGGAGGCCCAGCCCCCCGGGCCGGCGGCCAACCCGAACGCTCTCTACGACGAAGAGGGCAACCTCCTCGAGTCCGACGTGGTGGTGGCGGGTCTGCGTCTGCCCCGGGGCTTCGAGCTGACGGTCGAGGTCGACCGGCGTCACGTCTACGACTCCCACGTTCCCATCGAGAAAATTCATCGCTACTTCGGACCGCGCCTCATCACGGGCCAGGTCGACCGCCACGGCGATGGGGCGACCTTCCGCGAAGCCGTCCCCCGAGCAGCCCGGGGCGGCATCGTGAAGCTCGACGTGTCGATCGTCCCACGGAGCCGAACCACCACTCGCATCGAAATCCGCGAGCTCCTCCCGGCGCCGGCAAACCCGCTCTCGGAAGACGAGATCATCCGCCGCTGGGCCGCCGAAGAGCCGCGCCTGGACTGACCCTCGAACGGCGGGTTCTCAGAGTTTGCCGTGCTTCATACTCCGCGCATTCTCAGGATTTGATCCATGCCTTCGCGGGCGGCGCCCGATTCGTGCAGGGCGGCGCGGCGGAGGAGGTTGCCGACTTCGGGATGGTCGGCGCCGGCGAGCAGGCGGCTGGCAAGCTCTCTTTCGGCTTTGTCGCCGTGGCGTAGGACGTCGATGAGCATCTCGGCGGCTTCGACGCTGGGGATCTTTCCGATGGACTCGAGGGCTGTGCGCCGAACGGTGGCGTCACCGGATTCGCGATAGATGCGCGCGAGGGGATCGAACGCGTGGCCAAAGTGCAGGGCCGCCACTGCCGAGAGCGCGCGCTTCTTCACGTCCTCGTCTTCGTCTTCGAGGCCGCGCATCACTAGGATGAAGCTGCGCTTGAAGAAGAGCTGGCGCACCGCTCGGAGGACGGCTTCCCGGACGCGGCCGTCCTCGTGGTCGTAGAGGGCTTCGAGGGCCGATAGAGAGGCGTAGATCTCGACGCGCCCGAGCTGCGCGGCGACGCCCACGAGGGTATTGGCGGAGAGCACGGTCTCGCCGCTGCCGAGGCTCGCGAGACGGCAGAGCAGCGCTCGGCGCCGGGTGAACTCGGGCCACTTGGGGTCCTGGAGCACCTCCCCCATGGTCTCGGCCGAGTCGCCGCCTTGCTCCCATTCGATGACGTCGAGGCGCCAGATCTCGGGGTAGGCCGTGTCCATGCGCAGGTAGTCCGGGAACTTCTGGATTTGTCCGCGGTCGTCGGGGACGTCGCTGAGGCGCGCGACCATGCGTTGGTACCGGGCCTGCCTCTTGTCGCCGAGGGGGAGCTGGGCGAGGGCGCCGTAGATCTCGCGCACCCGCGAGTAGGCGCCGAGCTCGTTGAATGCCTCGATGGCGGCGGAGAACGAGTTTTCGGCGAGCTGGACGCTGCCGCCGTCCTCGAGGGTTCTTCGGGCTGCGGCCTCGTGGGTGCTCGCCGCCGCGAGGCGGTAGCTGCGCTCGTAGGGCAGGTCGTGGCGCCGGGCGAACTCGGCGGCTTCGCGGTAGAGGGTCGCCGCCGCGTGCAGCTCGCCATGTTCGACGGCGAGGGTTTGAAAGTCCTCGTAGTACTGGAGCACGTAGTACTTGAGGTTGTCCTCGGACAGGATTCGGATGCAGTTCAGGTAGCCCTCAGCGAGGTTCTCGAAGGCGCCCTTCTTCCCGAGGCTCAAGAGCACCTGGTAGCAATCGAAGGCGCGCTCCCGGAGGCCCTGGGTCTCGAAGCCGTCTGCCGCGGCTTCGAGGAGGTGCATCGCTTGGATGGTCGCCCGGCGGGCGGCGTCGTCGTCTCCGAGTCGCTTGCACGCTTGTCCGAGGTTGTAGCGCACGAGGCCCTTCGTATACGGGTCCGCCGAGAGCCGGGGGTCGTCGGCGAGGCGGCCCCAGAGGACCCGCGCTGTCCGGTCGTCGCCGTCGTCTTCGAGTTGGATCGCCGCGTGGCCGAGCCATCCGGCGGCCTCGAACTGCTGAGCTGCTTCTTTGCGCCGCCCGGCCGCGATGGCGCATCGGGCGAGGTCGGTGGGCGAGTTCGACGAGAGGCGCCAGGCCGCGTCGACCTCTCCGAGGAAGAGGTGAATCGTCGCTGCGGCGCGGTTCTGGCCGAGCAGCGCGTAGGCCTGGCCCATCAAGCGCAGGTAGCCGGCGAGCTCGTCGTCGACGAGGTGGCTGCGGTCGACGAGGGACCAGAGGTGGGGAAGGGCGTCGGCGGGCCGGCGTGCGTCCATCGCGGCCGTCGCCCGCCGAAAGGCCTCACGCTTGTCGGGGGTCACCATCGGTTAGACCCAGGAACTCCGGCCCGGGAATGGATCGTTCGGGTCGTCGGCATCTTGCGCTTTTTGGCCGGTGTTGCTCGGGCCGTTGCGCGGGGCATCGGCGGCCGCGTCTTCGATGATGTCGAGGGCGACCTTGGCGCGTTCGTCGCTCTTGTTGAGGGCGGCCTCGTCGACGATTTGCACGGTATGCAGGCGGTCCTTGTAGTCGAGGTCCAGGGTTCCCTGGGACGGCAACATGAAGATGCCGTAGAGGCGTGCGATGGACCGGAGGCGCTCGATG
>JAFDCW010000677.1 GCA_019312705.1 Deltaproteobacteria bacterium | reverse complement strand
CTCGCCGGCGCCGGTTTTTCGTTCTTCGGTTTCATCCACGCTGGCCACCTCGGCCCGGCCGGCGGCGAGTTCGAAATAGGCTTCGGCACCGGGTGGCGGTGGGCCATCGGCTACCTGATGTGCGCCGCATTCTTCGGCGCCGTCGCCCTGCTCGAGAAGCGCGACGGAGATGCGCTCTCCATGTAGGAGTGCGTGCGCTACCGGGGCACGTAGCGAAGGGTGAGCGTGTAGCTGCCGATGTCGGTCGTTTGGGCGGTGACGATCACGGTCGGTACGCCGGCGGGGATCCGGATGTGGCACGGGGTGACGTTGCTGCAGTAGACGCCGATCGACGTGCCATTGGAGACGGTCACGCCCCACGTTCCGCCGCCGCCCCCGGTGATCTCCGCGCAGAAAGGATCTCCCGGGTTCACGTCGATGAAGTAGCTATCGGGGGTTCCGCTCGACGCGCTGTCGGTGATCACCCGGGTCGTCAGACCCGACTCGGTGCAGGTCACCGGAGGAGGCCCGGCGTCTGCTGGGCCGGTGTCGGTCGGCGTGCTCGTATCCATCGCCGTTCCGGTGTCCATCACGGCGTCGACCATTGCGTCGGAGGCCGCCCCGGTATCCATCTCGGCATCGACCGCCGCGTCCACGGCATCCCCGGAGTCCATGTTCGCATCCCAGTTCGCGTCCAAGTTCGCATCCAAGTTCGCATCCAAGGCGGCGTCCGGCCTCGCGTCCGCCGCCACCCCGGAATCTGACGCGGCATCACGTCCCGCATCCGTCTCGGCACCAGAGTCCACGCCCGCGTCGAGGTCGGGGCCCGCGTCACCACCGTCGTCGTCGGCACAGCCCAACGCCGATTGTGCCAACAGGAGCGAGAGACACGCAGCGCGTAGCATCACGCGACGGTAGCACAGCGAATCCATCCTCAGCGGCGCGGCCGACGTCTACTTCGGCGGCAACGTCTTCACGTAGTCGCAGCCGCGGCGCACCCAGAGCTTCAGCTCTTCGTCCTTCATGAGCCCCTCGGGGTCGACGTAGAGCATTCCTCTCAGGGGCCGGCCGGTGAAGTCCATCGGGCGCGTATGGTCCTTGGCGAGCAGGGCGTCGTACTTGTCTTTGCCGACTCGGACCATCAGCTGGTCTTTGACGATGCCCACCACCATGTGGCCGCGCCACATGAAGCAGAGGCCACCGAACATGCGCTTTTCAATCGTGCCCTTCCGGCGCGCGAGGGCGGTGCGCACGCGGTCGGCGAGGGCTTCATCGTAGGCCATCGTGAAACCCCGCGGACCTACCAGCGGCCCTGGACGTTCTTCAGGAAGTCGTAGGCCCGGAGGGTTTCCTCCTCCGGCGTGTCGTTGTCCTGCATGTGGATCTGATAGAGGTCGATGCGGTCCGTCCCGAGGCGGCGGAGGCTGGCCTCACAGGCCTGGACGATGTGGCGCCGCGACCCGCCGGCCTCATTGGGCCCGTCGCCCATGCGAAAACGAAACTTGGTCGCGAGGACGACGTCGTCACGCTTGCCAGACCGCCCGAACCACTTGCCGATGATGCGCTCGGAAAGGCCGTCCTGACCGTATACGTCCGCCGTATCGAAGAAGTTCACACCGGCCTCGAGGGCCCGGTCCATGATTCGGAACGAGGACTCTTCGTCGCAGCCGACCTTGTGCATGAACGAGTTCTTGTCGGCTTCGCCGAAGGTCATCGTGCCGAGGCACAAGGTCGAGACCTTCACGCCGCTGCTGCCGAGATTCCGGTATTCCATCACACTCCCCTCCCTTGGGGAGCGGATCAGAAGGCCGATGGGCGTAGATCGCAAGCCCCCGCTTTTTCGGCGGCCCCGCCAGGGGTTGCTAGCCTGTGAAAACCATGGACGAAAGCGCATTCAAAGAAGCCCTCCTCGAGGTCATGGAGCACAAAGACCACTGGGCCTGGGCGGCCTTCGGCAATGGCGCGGTCGCGGCCGACCTGCTGCACGTGCACTTCGAACAAGAGTACGAAGTCTACGTCCGGGATTTCCCGGTCCTCATGGCGAGGGCCTACGTCGAGTGCCCCGTCGCCGAGGTGCGCCGGGAGCTCGCCGAGAACATCTACGAGGAAGAGACCGGCGGACTGTCGGCGGGGCATCCCCACCCCAAGCTCTTCCTCCGGTACCCGGCGGGCCTCGCCATGAACCTCGAGCGCTTCGACCATGTGGAGCTCTTGCCGGGCGCCCGGGCCTATCGCGACTTCCTCGACGCCTCGACCGCTGGCGCTCCCTGGGAGATCGGCGCGGCCGTCACGACCCTCTTCGTCGAGGGCACACGCTTCGAGCGCGGGGAGATCGACCCGGCCGCAGCGAAGCGGCCGGTGCCGCCCCTCGAAGACCACCCCTTGGTGAAGCACTACGGCTTGCCCCTCGAGGACCTCGCCCTCACCAAGGCCCACCGCGCCGTCGAGGGTGAACACCGGGCGGCGGCGTGGCGCGTGATGCTGAACCACGTCGCCGAGGCCCAGCGCCAACCCGTCGTCGACGCCATGAAGACCTGCCTCGCGAAATGGCTCGCCTACCGCGATGATGTAGCCGAGGCGTGTGGCGTCTGCCGTGACTAGAGCACATCCATGACGTACCTTTCCCGGCGAAGCATGCGAGCCCACGCCCGATTCGCCGCCGTCATCGCGATGACTCTCGCCTGGGGAGCGTTCACCGCCGTGCCGGCCCAGGCCCACGACCACAGCCTCGGCTTCGGCTACCGCTACGGCCACCTGGTGAGCGAGGGGGACCAGGTCTACGACTTCCATTCACCGACCATCCAGTACGTCGGATCCGTCGGCGGATGGCTGCGCTTCTTCACGGTCCTCGAGATCATGATCCCCACCGTCGGCGTGCAATACGGCGAGAGCTACGACCTCAACAGCACCTACCAATCCAAGTTCGGCACGGACATTTCCTTCGGCGCCGCGCTGCACTTCGCACCCTTGCCGAACCTCTTTGTCCAGACCGGCATCGGCCCCCACATGAACGCCATGACCCTCTCCCACGAGGACCTGGTCACGTTCAACAGCCTCACCCTGGGCATCACCTCCTACTCGACGGCGCGGTACACCATCACCAACTACGTCGAGGCCGGGGTGAACATGCTCTTCTCGGTCGACTTCGCCGACCCGATCCATACGGCCCAGGGCCTGGACTGGGGCCTGCACTTCGCCCTCACCGCGGTGATCGGAGTGCGCTTGGACGAGGGCGACTCCCCGACCCTCGCGCCGACCCTCGACGACGGCCCGGTGGAGAGAAGGGGAACGGGAGCGGGAACGGACACGGACACGGACACGGACACGGAAACGGGCACGGACACGGACACGGACACGGACACGGA
>JAFDCW010000676.1 GCA_019312705.1 Deltaproteobacteria bacterium | reverse complement strand
CGAAGAGGCCAAGGGCCTCGCCACGGAACTCGACGTCGTCGAGGGAATGCAGTTCGACCGCGGCTACCTCTCGCCGTACTTCGTCTCCGACCCGGAGCGCATGGAGTGCGTTCTCGAGGATGCCTACATCCTCATCTGCGAGAAGAAGATCTCCAACATGAAGGACCTTCTCCCGGTCCTCGAGGCGATCGCCCGGCAGCAGAAGCCGCTCTTGGTCCTCGCCGAGGACATCGAGGGTGAAGCCCTCGCGACCCTCGTCGTGAACAAGCTCCGCGGCACCCTCTCCACCGCCGCCGTCAAGGCCCCCGGCTTTGGCGACCGTCGCAAGGAGATGCTCAAGGACATTGCCACCCTCACCGGTGGTCAGGTCATCTCGGAAGAGCTCGGCATCAAGCTCGAGAACGTCACGATCAGTGACCTCGGCCGTGCCAAGCGCATCTCCATCGACAAGGACAACACCACGATCGTCGATGGCGCCGGCAAGAAGGCCGACATCAACGGCCGCATCGAGATCATCCGCGCCCAGGTCGAGTCCACCACTTCGGACTACGACCGCGAGAAGCTCCAGGAGCGCCTCGCCAAGCTCGTCGGCGGCGTCGCCGTCGTCCAGGTCGGCGCGGCCACCGAGGTCGAGATGAAGGAAAAGAAGGCACGCGTCGAAGACGCGCTGCACGCGACTCGCGCAGCGGTCGAGGAAGGCATCGTCCCCGGCGGCGGCGTCGCTCTCATCCGCGGCCAGGTCGGCCTCGACAAGCTCGACGTATCGGATGAGCAGCGCGTCGGCGTGAACATCCTTCGTCGCGCCATCGAGGAGCCCCTTCGCCAGATTTCGGCGAACGCGGGCCTCGAAGGTTCCATCGTCGTCAACGAGGTCCGCAACTCCAAGGGCAACCACGGCTTCAACGCCGCCACGGAGAAGTACGAGGACCTGATGAAGGCCGGCGTCATCGACCCGACCAAGGTCGTCCGCACGGCGCTCCAGAACGCGGCCTCGGTTGCGAGCCTCATGCTCACCACCGAAGCCCTCGTCGCCGAGCTCCCGAAGGATGCAGAGCCCTCTGCCGGTGGCCACAGCCACGGCGGCGGAATGGATTTCTGATCCCAACAAAAAGGCTTCGTAGCCGGGGGCGGTGAGGCGGCAGCGCGACGCAGTCGCGCAGAGCCGAGCAGCCCGCGGATACGAAGCCGGTAGTGCCCCACCGGGCACTGCAAGAGAAAGAGGCCCGTGCCAGTAGTTGGCGCGGGCCTCTTTCGTTTCCAACAAGAAGGCTCCGCGAACGGCGGCCCCCTACTCCGGCTCACCCTCCAGCGGAACGACGATTTCGCCGAGCTGAACGGGCACGAACTCGCCCTCCTCAGCGGCAGCCCCTTCGCCGTTCTCTACCGAGGCCTCGTCATCGACCGCGCCCTCTGCGCCCGTGGCGACCGGAGCCGCAACTGCCGGGGCCTGGGGCTCATCGAGGAAGCTCATGCCCAGGAAGACCCCGCCCGCGGTGGCCAGGGCTACGATCAAGGCGCCAACGGCGATAGTGCCCTTGCCGACCTTCTTCGGCGGCAGGGGCGGTGGTGCGCCGAGGACCGGGCCTGCGCGACCCGCGTCCGCGTCGTGCGCGTCGTGCGCTTCCTGTGCTTCCTGCGTCGAGTCCGCGAGAATCTGCGCGAGAACAGCGTCGACGGGGATTTCGTCACCCGATTCCAGCTCGTCGACGATGGCGTCGATCTGCATGGTCTGGTTGCCGTCGACCGGCGGCCTCTGGCTCCCCCTCGTATCCTCTGGCTCGTCGCTCAAGTTACCCCCAGCCAGGCGAGTGTAGGAGACGATGCGTGCCGGGGGAAAGCGCCCAACCGCTCAGCCCTCTCCGAGGAGGGCTTGGGCCTTGGCGACCCAAGCCGCTTTCACGATACGCGCGGGATTGAGTCCCAGAGCCGTCGCGGCGGCGTCAACATCCGCTTCGCTCCAGCCAGCGATCTGGGCCCAGGAAGTCACCCCGGCCGATTCGAGGGCCCGGGCGTATTTCGGTCCGATGCCCTTGATCCGCCGGAGGTCGTCACCGGCGGAGGGGTCCGGACTGCGCGGTGGCCGCTTTCCAGCCGACGACGTCACGGCGGCAACCGGAGGCGCGGCCTCCGAGCGTGCTTCGATTGCATCAAACCGACCCTCGATGCCTTCGTGTAGCCCTTCGAGCTCGTCGAGGCGCTGCGTCAATCCCGTGAGCTGCTCGAGGACGGTGCCAAGCTGCCCCTGAATCGCGTCCAGGCGGCGGTCGAGGCTGTCCCGGGCGCCCTCGCCCTCCCGGGCGACGCGTGACAGTCGGCCCTCGATGGCGGCCACAGCGTTCTTCTGTCGAGCACCGCCTTCGAGCTCGTCGACCCGGCGGGTCAGCTTGTTGAGGTGGTCCTTCGCCGCGCCGCCCCGCTCGGCGAGGGCGGCGACTCGGACCATGTCTCGCTTCAGGGCCTCGAGGTCCTGGGTTCCCCGCGGGTTTCTCTGGAGCTTCTCCGCCTTCTCGACCCGAGAGGTCAGGAGCTCGATGTGGGCTCGCATTTGGCCAACGTGGCGTTCGAGCAGGGCCCCGCTCCCACCGCCGGTCGGAGGACTCGACCGCCGCGCGGGACGCCCTGATGCGAGAGCCTCCTTGCTCGCGGGAACTCCCGACGCTTGCCGTGGCGGGGCCGCATTCGGTCGCAGCCCCGCTGCCGGCGGGGTGGGTACCACCCCGGGTGCGCGCGGCGCCGAACTCGAGCGGACGGGAGCCCCGGATACGGGACGACTCGGAGCGCCCGACGCAGCCGGTACCGAAGGACTGGGGCGTACGGAAGCCGTCGGCAGCGAGGGACGGGGACGAACGGACGGCGGCACCGAGGGACTGGAACGAACGGACCCCGCTGGCACCGGACCACTTGGACGCGCAGGGATCGAAGAAGTCGCGGCGGGAGTCGGCGCCTCGGGCGGGGTCGGCGATGAGCGTCGGGCTTCGGGCAGGGGCGGAGGCACCGAGGCTCGGCTCGGACGTGCTGGGGCGGCGCGCCGAATCTGCCCACGCGCGTGAGGCGCCGGGGGCATCACCGTGCGCCCAAGGCGCGCGCGGGGCGCGGGCGGCGCGGGGGGGTTGGTGCGCGGGGCCTCGGGCGGGATCGGCACAGCCCGGGGCGTTGTTGGCTCATCGCTTGGCTCCATGAGTACGGTCGCGACGCGCGTAGGCTCCGAATGCAGGTCCTCCGGGGCGGTGACGTTGGGTCGGGTGATCTCGGCGGGAGTTTGGGGGTCCTTCACCGGATCGTTGGTCTTGTCTTGCTCGCTGATCATCTAGCCAGCCGGGAGGATAGTGCGTGAGCCCACAACCTG
>JAFDCW010000675.1 GCA_019312705.1 Deltaproteobacteria bacterium | reverse complement strand
GGTCTCGAAGGACTTGCTGCAAAAGTAGCCTTCGTCAGCGCGGCAGTCGGCGTCGGTGGTACACGCCGCGAGGCATACGCCTCCGTCGCCGCGGGAGAGCGAGCCGTTGGGGTAACAAACATCCCCGGCGGGGCAGGTCCCCGGGGGCAGACCAGTTTCCTCGAAGTAGAAGGTGCTCGAGTTGTAACCCGCCGGAAGGATGCAGGGCCCGATGCAGGTCCCGCCGTTCCAGCCGGTCGGGGAGCCGCTGTTGGACTCCTGGATGCAGTTGCCGCTCAAACACCCATCGTCGTCGGCACACGAGTCCCCGTGCTCCGACCCCGAAGGCATCGTGCCGGGGGCGATGCAGCGCCCGGTGTAGACGTTGCAGTCGGCGCCGGCACCGCACTCTTCATCAGAGGCGCACACGGGCACGCAGATGCCCTGCTCGGGAACGCCGTACTCGCCCTGGCCAACGCACGTGAACCCGTCGCGAGTGCAGTCGATGCCATTGAGGCAGCGCTCTTCGCAGGTCGGGTCCTGCCCATCGAACTGCCAGCAGATGTGATAGAGGTCGTCGGTCTCTTCGTAGCAGTTCGTTCGGTCCGGACGGCCGCCGGAGGTGATGGCGCAACGGGCGACGCACTGGCCCATGGGGATGCCGTCTTCGACCGCGGTGCGGCAGTAGCTGTCGGGACCGGGGCACTGGTCGTCCTGGATGCAGGGACCGAAGAGCGTGCTTGGGCCGGTGTCGGGGGCGCCGGTGTCCGCGGGGCCCGTGTCGGCCATGGCGGAGTCCCCCGCGCCGGAATCGGTGGGCCGAGGGCTGTCGTCGCCGCACCCGGCCAGGAAGCCGGTGAGGCCGAAGAGGCCGAAGAGGGCCGCCGTCAGCGCGAAGGTCGTGGTCCTGCTATTCATGGTCATGAAGCCAAACAAAGGGTTTCTCCCCCAAAAGCCGAGGGGACGGTACAGCGCGGCGGTTTCTTAATCTGAGCCTCGCGTCTATGCAAGACGCGCGTCCGGCATTGAGTCGAATGTTAGCCCCCCAAATTTCAGTTCTCCTGCCCTATCGCGACGCCGGGGCGACGATCGGCGAAGCCCTCGCATCGGTTCTTCAGGACGGTAGTCCTCATATTGAGGTACTCGCCGTCGATGACGGGTCCCGGGACGAAGGGACCCGACGCGTTCACGAAAGAGCAACAAAAGACACGCGCATTCGCTGCCTCGAGAGCCATGGAGTGGGGATCGTTGGCGCTCTGAGCCGTGCGGCCAGCGCTGCCAGGGCCCCGATCTTCGCTCGCATGGACGCGGATGACGTCAGCCTGCCGGGGCGCTTCGGGGCTCAGTTGGCTCTCCTCGAGGCTCACCGAGACGTGGCGATCGTGGCAGCCCGCGTCAGGAACCTCGCCGACGCGCCCATCGGCGCGGGCCTCGAACGCTACGTCGCCTGGCAGAACACCCTGCTCACCAAAGCCGACCACGACCGTGACATCTTCGTCGAGTCGCCCGTCTGCCACCCGTCGGTGATGATGCGCCGTGACGCCTTCGAGGCCGTCGGCGGTTACCGGGAGTCTCCCTGGGCGGAAGACTACGACCTCTGGCTGCGACTCTGGCAGGCCGGGCATCGCTTCATGAAAGTGCCCGAGGTCTACCTCGAGTGGCGCAATCGTGCAGGTCGCCTAACCCACACCGACCCGCGGCTGTCGGAAGACGCATTTCGGCGAGCCAAGGCTCACTACCTCGCGCCGTGGATCCAGGCGGCGGGTCGACCGTTGACCATCTGGGGCGCCGGCCCGATAGGCAAGCGCGTCGCCCGAGGGCTCGAGACCCACGGCGTCTTCGCGACGCGCTTCGTCGACGTCGACCCGAAGAAGATCGGAAGGACGGCTCGCGGAGTTCCCATCGCGGCCATCGACAGCCTGAGGTCCGGAGCCGAAACGGTCCTCGCCGCCGTCGGCAACGCCCGCGCCCGGGGCCTCATCCGCGCGGACCTCGATGAGCGCGGCTTCGTCGAAGGAGTCGACTACCGGGCAGTCGCCTGAGGCCCTTGGTGGTGACTCAGCCAACCCCCGACGGCGAGCACTTCCCGCTTTCGTGATTACGCGCTAGGGTCCCGCCCACCATGGCCGACGACCACGAAGCCCCCTACCGCGGCGAGTACCCCGACGTTCAGGACGAAGCCGCCACCTCACCCAAGTGGCTGCCCGGCCTCGGCTTCGCCATCCTCTGTGTGTTGGCGCTCTTCGTGGCGATTCAGGCCGCGACGGCCCACGAAGCGGCCGATGCGACGGGGGACGCTCCGAACGAACTCGCAGCAGAAGCGGCCGACGGGGACACACCCCTGCCGACGGAATGACTGCACGGGAATCCTCTCGTCCCGGAACATCGCCAAGCGGTATGCTCGGCCCCTGATGCGAGGGGTCGTAGCCGCCGGGAATCCCTACACCGCCGAAGCCGCAGCTGAGCTGCTCCGGGCCGGCGGCAACGCCATCGATGCGGCGTGCGCGGCGGCCTTCGCGACCTTCGTTGCCGAACCGCTGCTCGCGAGCGCCGGGGGCGCGGGCCTCGGGACCGTCGCCGTGCGCGGCGAAGCGCCCCAAGTCATCGACTTCTTTTCGTCCGCGCCGGGGCTCGGTGGCCCGGCTCCGAAACAAGCCCACTTCGATCCCATCGACATCAACTTCGGCAGCGCCACGCAGCGCTTCCACGTCGGTCGCGGCTCGGCAGCGGTACCCCTCGCCCTCCCCGGCCTCGCCGAGGCCGTGCGTCGCTTCGGCTACAAGTCCCTCGCCGAGGTCGTCGCCCCGGCGGTGCGCATGGCTCGGGCCGGCGTGCCCCTGAGCCCCGAGGGCGCCGTAGTCTTCGAGCTCCTGTGGCCGATTCAGTCCCGGGATCCCGCGACCGTCGCGCTCTACTCGGACGACGGGTTTACCCCTCCCGCGGGCCGGATCATGAAGAACCCGGAGCTCGCCGACACCCTCGAGCAGTACGGGCACAACGGCATCTTTCCGAAGGCAGCCCGGGCGGCGTTGCTCGAGGCCTTCGGCCCGGACAACGGCGGGTTGTTGACCGATCAGGACCTCGCCGCCGACGTCGGTATCCACGTCCTCGACCCCCTCAGCGTGCAGATCGGCGAATGGGAGGCGTTCACGTCACCGCGGGTCGGAGGACGACTCGTCGCGACGATCCTCGAAGAGCTCGGCGACGCTCCGGGGACGGACGAAGTCGCCGACTTCTCCCGCTTCGCCGCGGCGTCACGGAAGGCCCACCACACCCGTGCGGCCCTCACCGCCCCAGGCAATACGACCCACATCAGTGTGCTCGACGTCGACGGGGGGGCGGCCGCGATCACGCTGACCAACGGCGAAGGG
>JAFDCW010000674.1 GCA_019312705.1 Deltaproteobacteria bacterium | reverse complement strand
GAGATCATCGATCTCATGGTCGACGAGAAGGTGGGCGCCGTGCCCGTCGTCGAGGGCGACAGCAACGACCTCGTCGGGCTGGTCAGCTACGTCGACGTGCTGCGTGCCCTGCGCGAAACCCTCGACTGATCAGTCGAGGGCGCGGGGGTTGAGAGCGAGGGCGCGCTCCCGGTGGGCGGCCGCCTCGGTCTCGTCGTCGCGCGCGGCGTAAATGCGCGCCGCCGCCGCGTGGGCCTCAGCCGTGTCCCAGGCGCTGTCGAGGACCTCACGGATCGTGCGCTCGGCGTCTTCGCTTCGCTGCGCCCCGAGGTAGGCCTCGGCGAGTAGGGTCTTCGATTCGCCGTTGGGCCGTGCGGCGCTGTTTGCCTCAGCGAGCTGCACGGTGCGCTCGGGGTCGTCCTCGAGTTCGAGCCAGTGACCAATGGCGTGGCCGTAGGCTGCTTCGGGGAAGAGGGCGAGGCGTGTTTCCCACCCGGTGCGGGCCCGTAGAACGAGGGCATCGGCGTCCGCGTCCTGGCCCCGGTCTCGAAGGATGCCGGCGAGGGCATCCATGAGTTCCGGGTTGGCGGTTCGTTCAATCACGCTCTCGTAGAGCGAGGACGCCTCAGCGACCTCTCCCTGGAGAACCAGGATCTCGGCGATGTGCTCCTCGTGAAGCCAGCTTTCGGGCGTCTCCCGGAGACCTCGGCGGTATTCCACGAGAGCCTCGTCGTAGGCGCCTCGTTCGAGGGCGAAGAGCCCGCGGACGAGGTAGACCCAGGCTCGAGTTCCGGCCCTGGATCCCTCGGCGGTGCTCTCCGCTTCGGCCAGGAGAACCGTCGCCTGGTCGAGGTCGCCGGTCTTCCAGTGCCACTGGGCATAGGCGATCAGGAGCGAGGGGCTGCGCCCGTCTTCGAGCAGCGCCTCGTAAGCGGCTTTGGCTTCGGGGTAGCGGCCGCTGTGGAACGCGATGTCCGCGCGGAGCTGTGAGATGGTCCCGCGGACCCCGACGGGAACGACGGCTTGGGCCTCTAGGGCGTCGAGGGCCTCGGATGCCTCGGGAAGTCGATGCATTGCGTAGTCGAGGGCGGCTTTGGCGAGGTGCGGCCCAGCGCCTTCCGGGGCCCGGTCGTAGGCGCGACGGATGGCGTCGTCGGCCTTCGCGAAGTCTTCCCAATCACCGGATGCACGGGCGCGATCGATGTAGTGGTTCGCCACGATCTCGAGGTGGATCCAATCGTCATCCCGCTCGGCGGCGCGAGCTTCGGCCGAGGCGATCGCTTCGTCGAGGGCCGCCAGGGTAGGGTGCATGGGGTCGCCGTCGCCGTCCGCCGTCGGACTGTTTTCGACCTCGGTGGCGTCGGTAGCCTCAGGGACTTCGGAGCCGGCCCCGAGCGGCCTGTTCGCCGTCGAATCGTTTGGTCTCGAGTCGGAACCCAAGACCGCGTACGCGCCGATGGTGAGGGCGAGGGCGATGAAGGCCATCACGGCGTAGCGGGTGGTGGATGAGTTCATGTCGTGATCTCTACGAGCGACTTGTGCCGACGGATCGAGGCTGAAGGTAAACGAAACGAGCCGCCCAAGGGGCGGCTCGTTTCACGAATGGTGCCACCCGGGGTTACCGGGCGGCTCTTTGGTCAAGGCGTGTGCGGCGCTGCGAGGTACGGGAAGGCCGTGCCAAACGCCACGTCGTTGGCTGCCGGGTTGAGGGGTATCTCTGCGAGGGTGGCCGCGCTCTGGCCCGTCGCGTTGATGTCGAGGAGGATGATCCCCAGCGTGACGTCCATGACCTGGTTCGAGAGGCCGCGTCCGTTCGGAAAGCCTGCAGCCGCGGCCGGATTGATGCTGATCGTGTCCGGGACGATGAGGCTGGCGACGGATACGCCGGCAGCCACTTCCTGGGTGACGCACATCGTCGGGTCGAAGGCGGCAGTGGAGCAGGGCACGAGGGTCGCGGTGACGAGGTCGTCCCGCAGGGCCGTGTGAATGGCCGTGAGGTTGGTGACGATGTCCGCGGTGAACGTGTCGTCTGCCGGGGGGTCTGCGTCGTTGTAGGCGTTCTTCTGGTCGCTGCTGATGAGCGCCGTCGAAACCGCCGGCATGCCGAGGCGATCAACCCGCGTGTACATTGCCGCCGCTTCGGTGCGGTAGTCTACGCTGCCGCAAACGCTCGCGCCGCTCGGGCCGGCATGCTCACAGTGCGTCGTCGGGTCCATCGAGGCCGGGTCTCCGGAATGGTAGATACGGCATTCGATGGTATTGCCGCTCATGTCGCCCGGGGTGCCCACGGGCCAATCGGCACCGGCGCAGTACGATTCGCACTCGGCTCGATCGTTGTACGGGCTATTCGCGCTGCAGTTTACCTCGAGGGCGTCGCAGTAGCGCGTGCAATCCGTTGGCGTCGGTGGCGCGTCAGTCGCCGCGTCGCCCGGGCTCGAGTCGGGGGTGGTGCCCGTGTCGCCGGTCACGCCGGTGTCGCTGGTCGTGCCAGAATCGGTGGGGGCGCTGTCATCGCCGCAGCCACCGAGGAGCAGGCCGCTGAGAGCGAGGGTGCTGAGTATGAAGTTGAGCTTGTTCATGATTCAGGTCCCCATCCGTGAGGTCGTCGCCCACATGTTGAGTCCGGTGCCGCCGGCCAGGGTGGCGGGCAGGGGGAACTCGAGGACCAGGGCCGAAATGTTCTTGCCCGCAAAGAAGTCGCGGTCATTGACGAAGCTCAGGGTCCCCGTGGCCAACGTCTCCTGGAAGCCCTGGAGGTCGAAGAAGAAGGGGTCGTCGCGGAGGCCGGCCCATACGGTGGCGTCGGTGCCGGTGCGCATGAGTTCGACCGGCGCCTCGACGGCGGCGGTCTCTCCGGGGATGTTCGCGACACTGACGAAGCAGTTCCCGACGTCGTCTTCGGCGAACCGCGCTTCGATGTCGAAGTCCGATACGTCGTCGTCGTCGTTGTCGATGTGGATCGTGTAGAGCACGTCCCGGTCACAGGCGACGGCCTGGTCCGCGGCGGTGTCACTCGGGCCGTCGAAGGTCAGGACGGTCACCAGGGTGGCGGCGGCGCCGGTGCCCTCGTGCCAGGCGTAGAGATCGCCGATGTCGGCGGTGCGGTCTGCACCCATCGTCGGATCGGTCCGGGCTGGGGGGTCGAGGTGGTCGGCAGCGCCGGCTCCGGCGGCCTCGTACATCGAGGCGCCTACCGCGGCGCCGATGCCGAGGGCAGTGAGCGCGCCCCACATCGCAAGTTTCTTTCTCATTAGGCTTCCTTTCCCCCGACAGCCGAGGTTCACAAGTGCCTTACGAGCCAGCCACCAGGCTGGATCGACTGCCGCGACTCCCCTTGGGAGAGACGATTTCACGCAAAGCGTCGGCATCAGGACACG
>JAFDCW010000673.1 GCA_019312705.1 Deltaproteobacteria bacterium | reverse complement strand
CCGAGCCGCCGCGATGAGCATGATCCCGACGACCACCGGCGCCGCCAAGGCCATCGGCCTCGTCCTCCCCGAGCTCAAGGGCAAGCTCGATGGCGTGGCGATTCGCGTTCCCACGCCCAACGTCTCGATGGTCTGTCTGACCGCGGTCGTCGCCAAGGAGACCACCGCCGAGGCGGTGAACGCGGCGATGAAGGAAGCCGCCGACGGGCCCCTCAAGGGCATCCTCGGCTACAGCGAAGAAGGCCTCGTCTCGAGCGACTTCATCGGTGACCCGCGCTCCTCCATCCTCGATGCGCTCCAGACCCAGGTCGTCGGCGGAGACCTCGTCGAGGTCCAGAGCTGGTACGACAACGAGTGGGGCTTCTCGGCCCGCATGATCGACCTCGCCCAGGTAATGGCGGCGAAGGGCTGACGGCGATGTCGGCTATCCCCTCCATCGAAGAGCTCGAAATCAGTGGGCGGCGCGTCTTCATCCGCGTCGACTTCAACGTGCCCCTCGACGGCACGAGGGTCACGGACGACACGCGGGTGCGAGCCGCCCTGCCCACCATCAAGCACGCGATAGAGCGGGGAGCCCGGGTCGTTTTGGCCTCGCACCTCGGCCGCCCCAAGGGCGAAAAGAAGCCCGAGTTCAGCCTCGAGCCGGCTGCGGCGGCCCTCGCGTCACTTCTGCCGGACGGCGAGGTCGTCTTGGCGGACGACTGCATCGGCGACGGCGCGCGGAAGGTCGTCAACGACCTCCGCGACGGTCAGGTCGCGGTCCTCGAAAACCTCCGCTTTCATGCCGGCGAGCGCGCGAACGACGAGGCCTTCGCCCAAGAGCTCGCCAGGCTCGGAGACGTCTACGTCAACGACGCCTTCGGGACCGCTCACCGGGCCCATGCGTCGGTCTCGGCCCTGCCCGGGCTCCTCGCCGAACATGGGGCCGGTCTCTTGATGCAGCGGGAGCTCACCGCCCTCAGCAAGCTCAAGGACGACGCCCCGAAGCCCTTCCTTGCGGTCCTCGGCGGCGCGAAGGTCTCTGACAAGATCGACGTCATCGAGGCGCTGCTTTCGAAGATTGACGCTCTCCTCATCGGAGGCGCCATGGCGAATACCTTCCTCGCGGCCCAGGGCCTGAGCCTCGGCCGAAGCCTGGTCGAGGACGACAAGCTGCCAGTCGCCCGGAGTATCCTGGCGGCAGCCGAAGCAAAGAACGTCCAGGTCTTGCTCCCGGTCGATGTAGCGGTCGGGGACGGGCTCGATGCGACGGAGGCGATGCACGTGACGCCGGACAGCGTCGGCGACCGCCAGATGGTCCTCGACGTGGGCCCGCAGACGGTCAAGACCTTCCGCGACAAGCTCATTCGGGCTCAAAGCATCTTCTGGAACGGCCCCATGGGCCTCTTCGAAAACCCGGCCTTCGCCGCCGGAACCCTCGGCGTGGCAGAGGCCATCGCCGCGTCGACCGGCTTCAGCGTGGTCGGCGGCGGGGATAGCGTCGCGGCCATCAAGCAAGCCGGCCTCGGCGACAAGTTCGGCCACGTCTCGACCGGCGGTGGCGCGAGTCTGGAATACATGGAGGGGAAGAAACTCCCCGGAGTGGAGGCCCTGTCATGAGCGCTCGTCGTCCCCTGGTCGCTGGTAACTGGAAGCTGAACAAGACCGTCAAAGAGGCGACCGGCCTCGCCCGAGACCTCAAGGGTCGCCTGGCCGCGGCGCGGGACGCCGAGGTTGCGGTCGCGCCCGTCTTCACGGCCCTCGCCTCGGTCAAAGAGGCCCTCGCGGGTTCGGCCATCGCGCTCTCGGGGCAAAATGTGCACTTCGAGGACCAGGGCGCCTTCACCGGCGAAGTGAGCGCTCCGCTGCTCGTCGACGTCGGCTGCACCTATTGCATCGTCGGCCATTCGGAGCGCCGTCACGTCTTCGGCGACACCGACGAAAACGTGAACAAGCGAGCGCACGCCCTGCTCAATCACGGCGTCACGCCGATCCTCTGCGTCGGAGAACAGCTCGAAGAGCGCGAAGCGGGCAAGACCCTCGACGTGGTCCTCGGCCAACTGGCCCTCGGCCTCGCCAACTATCCCGCGGCGAAGGCCAAGGAAGTCGTGATCGCCTATGAGCCCGTCTGGGCCATCGGCACCGGTCGCACCGCGAGCCCCGCCGACGCCCAGGAAGTGCACGAAGCGATTCGCGGCCGCCTCGGCGAGATCTTCGACACGGAGACAGCGGGCGCCATCCGCATCCTCTATGGCGGCAGCGTCAAGGCGAGCAACGCCAAGGAGCTGCTCTCCCAGGCTGACATCGACGGCGCCCTCGTCGGAGGCGCGAGCCTCACGGCCGATACCTTCGTTCCGATCGTCGAAGCGGCGGGCTAGGGGCCGGGCCAATGGCGGCACTCACCCCTTGGGCTTGGGCCCAGGGGCGAGGATCGCCATCACGACCAATCGGCCGTCGCTCGTATTGCGGATCCCGTGGGGCACGCCCGCCGGCGCCACCAAGAGCATGCCCGCGCCCAGCGTCTTGTCCTCGCCTTCGAGGAGGAATTGACCGGTCCCTTCGACCACCTGATAAACCTTGTCCATATCCGCATGGGCGTGAAGCGCGTGCGCCTGGCCCGGCTCGAAACAGTTCAAACCCACGAGCAGGTGGTCGGACGAAAAAAGCGTGGTTTTGGCCATCTTCTCGGCCGAGAAGACGGCGTGTTCAGCGGGGTTGAGGGCGGTCGGGTGGTCCATGGCGGGAGCCTACCCGTTTGGCTGCTGGCGCGGGCCCCGAAGGGTTGGCAGTGCCCGGAACCCTCGCCCCGCACTTCTCTGGGTCTTTGCCACTAGACGCCCACGGCGAGGCTGCTATGGTCCGCCCTCCTGAGAGCCCAATAATGTTCACTTTTCTGTCCGTCATCTACGTCATGGTCTGCATCTTCCTGATCATGGTGGTTCTCCTCCAGTCCGGTAAGGGCGGCGGTATGGGCGCCCTCGGGGGCCAGGCCGCAGGCAGCCAGACCGTCTTCGGCGGCGCAGGCGCCGGCAACTTCCTCACCCGGCTCACCGCCATCTGCGCGGCGCTCTTCATGATCTTGTCCGCCGCCCTCGCCTACCTCTCTTCGAGCGGCGAGCAGAGCCTCGAGCGTGCAGCGACCGAAGAGGCCGCGAGCAGCGTCAGCGGCGACGACGAGAGCACCGACGACGGTGCCGACTCGGCCGATGACGGAGCCGAAGCCCCCGACGAAGAGGCGCCCCCGGCGGACATCGGCTTCGACCCCGACAACGCCCCCGGAGTGGTGATCGAAGAGGAGCCCACGGCCCTCGAAATCATCGAAGACGAGCCCGCTGCAGAGCACGCCGAAGAGCCGGCCCCCGCGCCGACACCGGCCCC
>JAFDCW010000672.1 GCA_019312705.1 Deltaproteobacteria bacterium | reverse complement strand
CGTTGCGAAGATCCTGTCCGGAACCCATCCGGTCGACGTCACAGCCGAAGTGCTGACGAAACGGATCGACTTGCCGCTGGCGTGGGCGGATCAGCGAGAACTGCTCGGCTTCGACTGAAGTCTCGGAGTCGCGGCCTGCGTGGGGGCTCTATTGCGCCGACGTTCCCTCTATATACCCAGGCGAATCGACAGCGAAACGGGACCGTCCAACTCGCCAACAGAGACGAATGGGAGAATCGGCCTCTTACACGCCCGAAACCCCGAGTCTCTGGTCCCACTACGCGATCGCCCGATCGCCAAAACCCCGCGACTTCGCGGGATTCTTCCCACCTATCCGCGCTCGAACCGGAGAGACTCCGGGAGCAGCAGACTACGTGGCGGAGAGGGTGGGATTCGAACCCACGGTACCCTTGCGAGTACACCTGATTTCGAGTCAGGAACGTTCAACCGAGCTCCGCCACCTCTCCGCAGGCGGCCTAGGCTAGCGCCCACCCTGTGGCTCCGGTAGAGGGGGTGGGGCGCCCATCGAGGTCTGGGCGATCGGCTATTGGCGGGGAATCGCGATGGCCCGCAGCCCGGGCGGGAGGCGTTTGGATACGCCGCCTCGCACCCCTTCGGGCCGCGTGCTAGGTTGCGCTGCGCCGAACAGCCGGGGGCATTCTGAAACGGCGTCGGTAGGGTCGATCGCGAAGAGTCGGGTAATTTTCGGAACGAACGCGACGACCGGAATCGAGCGCAAATCGCACGCCCGAATGGCAGCGGCGGCGACATCCCGGAAGAGGCCGCGGCAAATTCCCGGATTCTTTCGAACACAGCACTCTTTCATGAACGTGAAGATGAAGAGAAGCGCACGAGCGGAGAACGGCACTTGGCACGAGACGATTTGATCCAGGCGACGGGAAGCGTCGACAAGATCCTCGGTGGAGGGCGCTACCAGATCACCCTGGAGTCGGGCCAGATCGTGACCGCACAACTCTCGGGCCGCATGAGGCGCTTTCGCATCCGCGTGATTCCTGGCGACCGTGTGACGGTCGGCCTCTCGCCCTACGACCCCACCCACGGCTTCATCACCTTCCGGCTGCGCGAGGGCCAGAACGCCCCCTGAACCGGCCGGCCCAGCCGATTCCCACGGCGGAGCCCTCGTATGAGCCATCTGCGACGCCGGGTCATGATCTGTTGGATGCGCCTGATGGCGCGCCGCGACCGCCGGCGGCTGCAGCGCCTGATGGAGCAGCATCCGGGTCTCGAGATCCATCCCTCGGCCGCCAGTGCTCTGGCGAGCGCGACCTTCAATCTTTCTCCGGGGGCGCGTGTCTCCATCGGTCCGGGCGTCGTCACTGAACGCCGCGCCGAAGGCGTGCGGATCACGGTTGCGACGGGCGGTGTGCTCGAGATCGGGGCCGATACCTGGCTGCGCTCGGAACTCGCCCCGGTGATCTTCCACGTCTACGCGGGGGCCCACCTTAGGGTGGGGGTCGACGGTTTCCTGAACGGCTGCCAGATCTCTGCCAAGAGCGGTGTGGTGCTCGGGCGCGGCTGTTGGGTGGGGCCCGGTTCGCGCATCTGGGATTCGGACCAGCACGCCATCGACGAGACGCGGCCCGAAGAGAGCGCGCCCGTCCATCTGGGCGATCACGTCTGGGTCGCGGCCGACGTCAGTGTGCTGCGCGGCGTCGAGATCGGCTCCCACAGCGTGATCGGCACGCGATCCCTCGTCACCCGCTCGATCCCCGCCAACAGCCTTGCCTTTGGCGTCCCCGCCCGGCGTCACTCCGAAGTCGGCGATCGCAGCCAGGTCCCCATCTGAGACGGCGGCGCATACGCGACCGGCAGTAGTGCCCGACAGTAGTGTCGGGCAATAGTGCCGGGCCGTAGTGGCGCACCGCGCCTTTGTTACGCTGGGCGCCATGGGACTCAAGATCGCGCTCTTCGGGCAGGCCCCCTTCGGTCGTGATGTCGCGATCCGGCTGGCGGATGCGGGCCACGAAATCGTCGGCGTACACGTGCCTCCGGACGGTTTTCCGGGGAGCGGGCGGCGCGACGTGCTGGCCCAGGAGGCCGACGAAAGGGGCTGGCCCCTCTTTCGCTACAAGGGCTACCGCCGGCGCGGCGAGGTGCGGCCCGAGCGGTTGGACGAGTACCTGGGCCTGGGCGCCGAGCTGAACGTCCTTCCCTTCACCACGGTGCTGTTGCCCGTCGAGATGGTGGACGCGCCGCGCCTCGGCTCCCTCTGTTTTCATCCCTCTTTATTGCCCGCCTATCGCGGGGGCAACGCCCTGGCGTGGCAGATCATCATGGGCGAGCGCGAGAGCGGGGTCACGGTCTTTCGGCCCGACGATGGCGTCGACACGGGCCCCATCGTGCTGCAGCAGGGTGGGGTGCCGATCCACGACACCGACAACACGGCCTCCCTCTACTTCGATCGTCTCTATCCCCTCGGCGTCGACGCCATGGAGCAGGCGGTGGCGGCGGTCGAGGCCGGCCGGGCCGAATTCCGCGTGCAGGATGAGGCCGGCGCGAGCTTTCAGGGGCTGGTGGACGATGCGGTCGCCCGTATCGACTGGGGGCACGAAGCAGTGGTGGTCGACCGCCTGATCCGCGGCTGCGATCCCCAGCCCGGTGCCCTCGCAAGCGTCGGCGACACGCCGGTGCGCCTCTTCGGTTCGAAGCTGGAGGCCTCGGGTCACGCCGAGCCGCCGGGCACGATCCTCGAAGTCGATGCGGCGAGCGAGGGGCTGCTCGTTGCGGCGGAAGGGGGCTCCGCGCTGCGAATCGCGAAGTTGCGTCTGGGCGAAGGCAAGAAGGCGCCGGCCGCCCAGGCCGGGCTGAAGGTCGGTGATCGCTTCGTCTGAGCGGGACGATTCGCCGGCGGGCGCAGGGCTCCCCTCGCCCGCGGCCGGTCTCCTCGAAGCCGCCGGCTTCAACGCGGTGGGGATCCTCTCGCTGGCCGACTACGACGCGCGGGTGCCGCCGACCTGGCGCGCTTCACGACTCTGCGCCGGGGCCCGCAGCGCGGTGATTCTCGCCTGTGGTGGCGCCGGCTTCTACCGCGCTGCCCGAGCGGCCCACGAGGCGGCCGATCCGCAGCATCCGCTGGATTCTTTCGCGCGACGCGTGCTGGACGAAGCCGCGCAGGCCCTGGGTGGGCAGGCGACGCGCGGTCGCGTGCTCCACTACTTCGATCGTGTGGGGGCGGGCGGCGAACTCGACGCCGCGGGCGACTTCGTCGACCTGGTGGCGCTGGCGGCCGCGTCCGGTCTCGGGGTTACGTCACGGCTGCGTCTGCTCCTTCATCCCCAGTTCGGTCCGTGGTTGTCGATCCGCGCCCTCGTACTCACGCCCCTCGAGCTGGCCGCGACGCCC
>JAFDCW010000671.1 GCA_019312705.1 Deltaproteobacteria bacterium | reverse complement strand
GCCGCCGGGACCTATTCCGGCAACGTCGACCTCGGCGGCCTCGCAGGTGAGGAGGGGCGTCCGATCGCCGTCGTCGCCGAAGGAGACGTCATCCTCGACGCCGGGGGCAGTGGAACTGGCGTCTCTATCAGCGAGTTGGCGTGGGTCGTCGTCGAGGGCTTCACGATTCGCGGCGCGGGCGTGCACGGGATGAATATCGACGACGGCGGGAGTTACGACACCCCGGCCCACCATCTGGTGCTGCGCAATCTGACGATCCCCGGCGCGGGGTCCGGCGGGAACAACGACTGCATCAAGATGAGCGGCGTAGACGACTTCTGGGTCGTTGGCAGCGATGTCTCTGGCTGCGACACCGGAGAGATCATCGACATGGTCGGATGTCACCGCGGGGTGATCAGCGGCAACTACTTCCACGACACCGTCGGCACCGGGGTGCAGGCCAAGGGTGGGAGCGCCGATACGCTCATCCACGGAAACCGCTTCGAGCGCATACCGGGGCGCGGGGTCAACGCCGGCGGGTCGACGGGCCTCGAGTACTTCCGGCCCCTCGACGCCCCTCACGAAGCGGCACGCATCCGCATCGTGGCCAATACGTTCGACACGGTCGGCGAGATGAGCGGCGCCCCGGTAGCCTATACCGGGTGCGACGGCTGCGAGTTCGTGAACAATACGGTGGTCGACCCCGGGACCTGGGTCGTCCGCATCCTCCAGGAGAGCACCGACGCGCGCTTCGTCCCCTCGCGAAACGGGCTCTTCGCGAACAACATCATCGTTCTCCGCACCGGGGTCATCCGTACCTTCTTCAACGTGGGCGGCGGCGCGGCCCCCGAGACGTTTACCTTCGCCAACAACCTCTGGCAGGCCCTCGACGAAGGCCCCGGGTGGACGGGCCCGACCTATTCCGATGGCATCCCGCCGGAGACCGGAAGCCTGGTGCAGGTCGACCCGCAGATGCTCGACCGTGACGGGGGAGACTACCGGCTCATGGCCGGGAGCCCCGCCGAGGGTGAGGGCCGTGACCCCGGCTTCGCGCTCCCCGCAGACTTCGACGGCGAGTGTTACGCCGACCCGCCGACCCTAGGCGCTTTCGAAATCCCCTGACTCACGGTCGAGCCGAAGAGACGCCGAAGAGACGCCGATGACGGCGCCGGATCTCTACGAAAAGGCGCCGATGACGGCGCCTGACTACCCGCGTGCCCTTTCGACGACCTGTCCGAGGCGCCGGAGGGCCTCTTCCAGGTTTTCGCGGTCCGGGCCGAAGCTGAAGCGCACATGGTGACGGAAACGCGAAGGCCGACCGTGGCGGCGCTGGCCCGGGTCGACGTCGAAGAACTCGCCGGGAACCACGATCACCTTCTCTTCGAGAGCGGCGCGGAAGAACGTGCTGCCGTCGTTGATCGACGGAGGCAGGTCGGAGAGATCTCCCCAGGCGTAGAACGTGCCTTCGGGCTCGACGTCGAACTTCACGCCGAGGGCCCGGAGTCCATCGATCATCAGTCGGCGCTTCTCGCCGAAGCACCGCCGGAGTGCCGCCGTTTCCTTCCGGGCGTGGTCCGCCGAAATCAGCTCGAGGGCCGCGCGCTGCATCGGCGCCGAGCCTCCGCCGTCGAGGAAAGACCCAGCGCTCGCCACCGCGTCGATGACCTGGCGGGGGCCGAGGACCCAGGTCACCCGCCATCCCGGGTAGCGCCAGTTCTTGGTCAGCCCGTCGACGATCACCACCGGGTCCACTTCGACGTCTGCGACGTGGGAAGCGGCGCTGACGATGTCGTCGTCGCCCTTCCAGATGTAGTGCGAGTAGAACTCGTCGACGATCAGAGCGCAGTCGAGGTCTCTTGCCGTCTGGACCCAACCGGCCATCTCCTCGCCGGCGACGAGCTTGCCCGTGGGGTTGCACGGATTGCTCATCAGGATAGCGCCAAGGCCGCGGCCGAGAACCTCTCGGCGGAGCTCGTCGGCGGAGAATGAGTAGCCCCGTTCGGGGTCGAGCAGTACCGGTGTCGGGGAGAAGCGCCGGAAGACGTCGAGGAGCTCCGTGTACGCGGTGTAGTCCGGAAGGAAGTGACCGACGTGAACCGGCGAGACGGCGGCGCAGGCGCGCATCAGGCCGACGCGCCCGCCGCCGCTGATGGCGACGTTCTCCGCGGTGTACTGGCTGCGCTTCCCCTTGCGGAAGAGCTCGTTGTACATCGTCGCGACGGCCTCCCGGAGCTCCCAGAGCCCGGCCACCGGCGCGTAGTCGAGGTCCTCGGGGAGGATTGGGATCTGCGTCACCCGGGGTGGCGCGCCGTCGAGGTCTCCCGTCTCAGGCTGGCCCTGACCGAGATTGCACCAGGTCGGGTCGCCAGGCCGGAATCCCCGACGCGTGGCTTCGGTTGTCACGTAGATCACGCCGGTGCGCGGCACGGGGCGGAAAGAGGCCAGGCGCTGAATCTCGGGGGGCTGATTGGGGGAACTCATGGGAGGCGAGAGGGTAGCAGAAGGGGAGGGGGCTGCTACGATGCCGGCGACCTGGCACGCCTATGCACAACGCCTCCGAAACTAGACGCCCGAACACGACATTCTGCGTCTCTTTGCTCGTCGCTTTACTCGTCTCCGGGCTCGTCTCGATGACCGGATGCGGTGACGATTCGAGGCCCGACGCCGCCGTCGATAGCGGCCGTCGCGATAGCGGTCGCTTTGATTCGAGCATCTTCGACTCGGGGTCCTCCAGCGACGGCGCCACCGACTCCGGCGCAGTGGACTCGAGCACCTCGGACTCGGCGCCCGGTGACGGCGGCACGGCTGCTGTCGTCGTCGATGGGGTGATCTCTCCATCGGAGTGGGATGGGGCCATCGAAGCGAGCAATGGTGTCGCGTCGTCGTGGGGAACGAACACCCTGACCCAAATCCGCGCCCTCGTTGCGGACGGCCGGCTTTACCTCTCCGTTGACGCGGCCCTCGAGGCCGGCGCCGAGAATACCGTCGTCCTCTACATCGACAATGAGCGCACCTCGGGGTCCGGCGTCACGGACCCGGCCGCCCTCACGGACACCGACGGCGCCCTCGACAATGCGCTGAGCGCCGCCATCATCACCCCCGCCGACTTCCGAGCAGACTTCGCCTGGGGTACCCGGGACCTCGGCCGAGTCGCCGACGCCTTCGACGACCGGAGGGGTTTCCGTGACATCGCGACGAACCCGGGCGACTTCGCCTGGGTCGATTCGACCGAGGCCCCGACGGTTTGCAGCGCTACGGTCTGCGAGGCATCCATCCGGCACCGACGCGTCGAACCAGTGCTTGCCCGAAGACGACCCGGCGAACCCCGAAGTCGTGGGCGTGATCCTTCCCGTCCCGCGGTAGTGAAGTCAGATGCGTGATGTCATCGCCATTCGCGACCTGGTTGTCGACTGCATCGTGGGTGTCTATCCGCACGAGCGAGATACGCCGCAGCGCCTAGTCCTCGACGTGGAGCTCGAACTCGACACCGAGGAGGCCGCGCGGTCGGAGAACATCAGCCATACCGTCAACTACGACCTGACTTCGGCGCAGCTCGTCTTCTTGCTGCAGAGCTGCCGCTTCCGGCTCATCGAGACCGCAGCTCACGCCCTGTGCCGCTACCTGCTCGCGCCCCCCGCGCCGGGCATCCGCCGGGCGCAGATCGGCCGGGTCCGCCTGACGATGAGCAAACCGGAAGCCCTCGGG
>JAFDCW010000670.1 GCA_019312705.1 Deltaproteobacteria bacterium | reverse complement strand
CTCAGTCGCTCGTCAGCGGCTCGAAGAGCACGATGCCGCCGGCCAAGAAGACGAGATCGAAGGCTGCGATGATGCGCATCCAGGCGTAGGTGTCGTCTATCGGGGCGCCGCCGAGGATGTCTCGGGTGGCGACGACCCCCGCGAGAAGCGCCGGGCTCACCAGGGGGAAGAGCACGATCGAGAGCATGAGGTCTCGGGCGTTCGTGCGAACGGTCATCGCCGAAAAGAGCGTGCCGGCGGCAACGAAGCCGAGGGTGCCGAGGAAGAGCACGGAGGAGACGCGTCCGATGACCGGCATCAGGTCGATCTGAAAGAAGAAGGTCACCAGCGGCAGGAGCATCAGCTCGACGATGGTGAGGAAGAAGAGCACGCCGAAGCCCTTGCCGAGGTAGATCGCGGCCCGGGGGACCGGCGAGAGCATCAGGCCCCGCATGGCGTCGTTTTCGCGCTCGCGCATCCAGCTCCGGCCCATGGCGAGGAGGCCGGCGAAGGTGACGGTGATCCACAGGACCCCCGGCGCGATCTGCCGCGACGCGTTGACGTCGATGTAGAACGACAACGAAGCGAGCACCGTGAGCAAGAAGGAGAAGAGGCCGACGGTGATGAGGATCTCGCCGGTGCGCAGCTCGATGCGCAGGTCTTTGCCCGCGATGAGGGCGGCCGCACGGAGCACGTTCACGGCGCCTCCGCCGGGGCGACGCGGCCCCGTTCGAGGCGAACCCGAGTATCGGCGAGCTTGTCGGCGAGGGCCATGTCGTGGGTGACGAGGATGCAGATGGCTCCCCGCTCGCGCTCTTCTTCGACGACGGTGACCAATCGCTCGACGGCCTTCACGTCGAGGCCCGTCGAAGGTTCGTCGAGCAGCAGGAGCCGCGGGGAGTGCAGGACGGCCCGGGCGAGAGCGACGCGTTGCAGTTGCCCCCGGGAGTAGGTGCGCGTGGGGCGTTCGAAGAACGGCCCGAGCTCGAAGCGGGAGGTGAGCTCGCCGATCCGCGCCTTCGGCTCGATTCCGTAGAGCCGGGCGTAGAGTTCGAGATTCTCCCGGCCGGTCAGGTCGGGGTAGAGCATCGCCGCGTGGCCGAGGACGCCGAGGTGCTTTCTGACCTCCCGGCGGGCCCGTCGCTCTCCGATGTCGCCGTAGCGGACCTGGCCCCGGGTTGCTTGGGCGAGCTGGGCGAGGATCAACAAGAGCGTGCTCTTGCCCGAGCCGTTTGGTCCCTCGACGACGGTTACAGCACCTGCATCGAACGAGAGGTCGACTCCCCCGAGGGCGCGGGTGAGGCCGAACATCTTGGTCAGTCCTGTCGTCGTGACTCGTTCGAAATCGAGCGCCACGGCGCCGATGCTAGCAGTCCCTCACCGAAGCACCACGTTCGCTTCAAAAGAGGTCGGCGATGATCCCGTCGAGGAGGATCCACCGCTCCCGGGGGACCCGGAGGCGGCCGCCCTCGTCGATGAGATCGCCTCGGGCGACTCGTCGGGCGATAGCTTCCCCGCGGCCTCCTCGGGGGTCCACGGCGGACCGGGCCGCCGTCCGCGCGATGTCGACGCCCTCGGCGGTGCGCAAGCCCAGCATCAAGGCCTCGCGCACGATCATCTCGCCGTCGAGGTCTTCAGACTCGGCCTCGAAGCGCTCGTCTGCGCTGCCGGTGATATAATCCTCGCCGATGCCTTCGTTCTTCCAGCGCCGGCCCCGGCCCTCGCCTTCGTCGAGGCATCCGACCGCCCCGGCCCCGAGTCCGAGGTAGGCCCCGCCGCGCCAATAGTGCTGATTATGCCGCGATTCCTGGCCGGGAAGGGCGTAGTTGCTGACCTCGTAGTGGCCCCAACCGGCGGCCGAAAACCTCTCTCCGGCGGCCTGGAACATCGACGCGTAGTCCTCTTCGCTCGCGACTTGGAGGCGCCCTTTTCGATGCAGCTCTCCGAACTGGGTGCCGGCCTCGATGGTCAGGGCGTAGGCCGAGACGTGTTCGATGCCGAGGCCCAAGACTCGCGTGAGGTCGTCGTTGACGGTGTCCTGGTTCACCGTTCCAAACATCAAGTCGGCGCTCACCCGAGGGCCTGCTTTCAAGGCGCCCTCGAGGGCCCTCACGGCACCGGCGCTGTCGTGGAAGCGGCCGAGGAACCGCAGGCGCTCGTCGTCGAAGCTCTGCACCCCGACCGAGAGACGGTTCACCCCCGCTTCGACGAGGGCCGCGGCGTGGCCCTCGTCGAGGGAGGACGGATTGCACTCGACGGTCACCTCGACCTCCGGGTCGGCGTTCTCGTCGCCGTGGCGCTCCGGGGGTCCGAATGCGGAGCGGATAGCTGTCAGTACTCGGCCGAGCTCTCTCGCGTCCCAGAGCGACGGAGTGCCTCCGCCGAAGAAGACGCTCACCAAACGCCGTCCCTCGAGGCCCTCGCTGCGTGCCTCGAGTTCCCGCAAGACCGCGTCGGCGTAGGACGCGTGGGGCACGTCACCGCGATCGATCTTCCGCGTCGTGAAGTCGCAGTAGGGGCACCTCTTCAGGCACCACGGAAAGTGCACGTAGACCGACGTGTCGGTCCCGACGCTCATCGTCGGGCCGCTTTCGGCGGCCTTGGAACTCACCCTTCGGTGGGCGGTTGGCGGAAGATCGTCGCCCGATAGTACGCCAGCTCCGCGAGGCTCTCGCGAATGTCGTCCATGGCCCGGTGCGACTCGTTCTTGCGCGGTGACTTCGCCATCGCCTTCGGGTACCAGCGCCGTCCGAGCTCCTTGACGGAGCTGACGTCGACCTGCCGGTAGTGGAGAAAAGCGTCGAGGCGCGGCATGTACTTGCGGATGAAGCGCCGGTCCTGGTGGATGGAGTTGCCCGCGAGCACGGCCCGCTTGGCCACGCAGTGCTTCCGGAGAAACTCGAGGATCAAAGTCTCCGCCGCCTCATCGTCGAGCTCGCTCGCCTTGACCTTGTCGGTCAGGCCCGAGTCCCCGTGGTGCGTCGTATTCCACTCGTCCATCGCTGCGAGCAGCTCGTCGGACTGGTGAATCACCAGGTCCGGGCCCTCGGCGACGAGGGTGAGGTCCCCCTCGGTCACGAGGACCGCCATCTCGATGATCCGCTCTTTGTCGGCATCGAGGCCCGTCATCTCGAGGTCCATCCAGACCAGTCGCTCGTCCTTGTTCATCTCGCGCACCTTCTAGCCCGAAAGGGCCTCGGTGGCCACGGGTCCGCTTAAAGCTCGAAGGCCAGGTCAGCATGATGCCGACCCGGCCAAACCTGCGTTCCCGCCGGTCGAGACTCTCTATTGCGCCCGAAGCGCGGATCCGCCCTTAGAGGGGGCGGACGTTCTCGGCGCGGGGACCCTTGGGGCCCTCGCCGCTCTCGTAGGAAACGCGCTGGCCTTCGCGAAG
>JAFDCW010000002.1 GCA_019312705.1 Deltaproteobacteria bacterium | reverse complement strand
AAAGCGTCGACGACCCGGTCCAGTTCTGCGTCGGTCAGGGTTGCGTGCAACGGCACGGCGAAACCCTGGTCGATGAGGGAGCTGGTTACCGGATAGGCCTCGTCGTCCGCTGGGTTCACGGTGTCGAGGCGGTGCAGGGCGTAAGAAAGAATGCCCGCGCCGATGCCAGCCTCTTTGAGGTGCTCGAGGAGGGCGTTGCGGGTCATCGGTGCATCTTCGTCGAGGACCAACCCGAAGGTCTGGGCGTTGCCCTCGGCGCCGGGTGCCGCGCGTTGCCAGCGGAGAGGCAGGCCCCGGAGGGCCCCTCGGTAGCGGCCGGCGAGGTGTCGACGCCGCGCGATCATGGAGTCGAGGCGCGTGAGTTGGACGAGGCCGAGGGCCCCTTGGATCTCGGTGAGGCGGTGGTTGCCGCCGGCTTCGGTGAACTTTCCCGGGGAAGCCTGGCCGTGATTGCGAAGGGTGCGGATGCGGTCGGCGAGGTCCGGGTCGTCGGTGACGACGGCTCCGCCCTCGCCGGTCGTCAGAACCTTCCGCGGGTGGAAGCTGAGGCAGGCCATTCGCCCGAACGCCCCGGCCGGGCGGCCTGTGAGGGACGCCCCGATGGCGCACGCCGCGTCTTCGATGACCGGGAGGTCCCCGAGAGCCTCCGCGATTTCATGGTGACGGGCGGGGGCGCCGAACTGATCGATGGCGATGGCGGCCTTCGTCGCCTCGGTCCGTGCTGCGTCGAAGGCTGCGGCGGACGCGTTCCATTCGTCGGGGTCGACGTCGACGAGGATGGGCGTGGCCCCGCGGCGCCGGACGGCGTGGGCTGGGCTCGGCCAGGTGAACGCGGGAACCAGGACTTCGTCGCCGGCCCCGATGCCGAGGGCCTCGAGGGCGAGCTCGAGGGCTGCGGTCCCCGACGAGACCGCCACCGCGTGGGCCCGGCGAGTCCGGTCCGAGAGCCCTGCCTCGAAGCGTGCGACGCGCTCTCCCTGGACGAGCATGCCGGTGCTGAGCACCTCGGCGACCGCGTCGGTCTCTTCCTGCCCCAGGGTCGGCCGAGCCAGCGGGATCATCGAGACGGGGTATACCCCGGGGACCTGGCTACCCGCCACCCGGAGTGGCGATCGGATTGAATGGCACGCGATTTCGCGCCGATAGCGGCCTGCTGTCCGTCCCGCCTCTGGGTCTTCGGCGCCGAATGAATGTACACTGCCGCCGTGAGCGGAGCGGCCAGCGGTCCCATCCCCGAGCGCCTGGGGCGATATCAGGTAATCCGACGCCTCGGGGCGGGCGGCATGGCCGAGGTTTTCCTCGCCAAGAGCACCGGGGCCGAGGGCATCGAGAAGATCCTCGTCGTCAAACGCGTGCTGCCGACCTTTGCCCGGAGCGCAAAGTTCATCGCGATGTTCCTCGAAGAGGCGAAAATCGCGACGCGCCTCAATCACCCCAATATCGTTCAGGTTTACGCATTCGAGCAGGTCAAAGACGAGTTCCTCCTCGCGATGGAGTTCGTCGACGGCCTCGACCTCGGTCGCCTCGTGGCCGCGGCGCGGCGCCAGGGCAGCCGCATCCCCTACGCCATCGCCGCCTACGCCACCATGGAAGTCGCCCGGGGCCTCGACTGCGCCCACAAGCGTAAGGACGAGCGCGGCGAGCCGATGGAGATTGTCCACCGGGACGTCAGCCCCCAGAACGTGCTCCTGAGCCACGAGGGCATCGTCAAGATCGCCGACTTCGGCATCGCCAAGGCGCGCATGGTCTCCGAGGACACCGGGGTCATCAAAGGCAAGTTCGGCTACATGTCGCCGGAACAGGCCCGCGGGGACCGGGTCGACCAGCGCAGCGACGTCTATTCCCTCGGGGTGCTGCTTGCAGAGCTCTTGATGAACCGCCCGATGTACCCGGGGCAACACGGCCTCGACGTGCTCGAAAAGGTGCGCTCTGGACAGGTCACGCAGCCAGCGGACGTCGACCCAGCGGTCCCGAAAGGACTCGCGGAGATCGTGCGCAAGGCCCTCGCCTTCGATCGCGAGGACCGCTACGAAACGGCGCGGCAGCTCTCCTCTGCCGTCGGCACCTGGCTGCACGGCTGTGACGAGATGGTCGATGGAGAGACCCTCGAGCGCTTCATCGGTGAGATGGTGCCCCGGGAGGCGACGAGTCCGGACGCCGGGGCGGCTCCGGAACCCTCTGGTCGGACCGACGCCACCATCGCGAGCGCTGTGGCCAACGCCGAACGGGAGCACCGGGAGCGGCGCCACGTAGTGGTCGTCGCGGGCCGGGTTCGCGCCGGCTCCCGGCCCAGCATGCTCGGCGAAGAGGCCGCCCGGGTCCTCGCGGACATCGCCTACAAGTCCGACGCCGTCCTCAGTTGGCCCGATGGCGCCGGGAGGGATCACTTCCGATTCATCCTCTGCCTACGCCGCGCATCGGTTCACGATCCCCTCGCCTCCATGACCCTCGGCCTCGATGTCGTCGATGCTCTCCAGGGGCTTTCCGTCGACCTCATCGATCCCCTGAGCGCGTCCCTCGGCGTGTCCCGGGGCGTCGGGAGCACGGTTCGGGACCAACGCGGACGGCTGATCCGCTACGAGCCCGTCGGCGCCGTCCTGGCGGTCGCCGAGCGCCTATCGGAGGAGGGCGCCCCAGGTGAGATCCTCGTCGCGGGGGAGGTCTACCGCCTCGTCCGCCGAGTCTTCAGCTTTGATGAGGACGCCGGCGAGGTCGAGGTGGATACCCAGGGCAGCGGCACGGGCACCCGGGGCCTCCGGACCCATCGCCTGCGCGGCGCTCGGACCCGGGAAGAGCGGGCCGCGGACGCCCGATCGATAGGCGCCGGGGCGGGGCTCATCGGTCGGGACGAGGAGCTTCGAGCCTTCGCCGAGGCCTATGGTGAAGCCGTCGACCAGCGCCACTCGGTCTACCTGGCCCTCACCGGGGATCTCGGCGTTGGCAAGACTGCTCTCATTTCGGCAGCCATCGATTCCCTCGATCCCAAGCCCCGGCTCTTGCACGCGGAGTGCGCTTTTGGGTCGATCGACGTGCCCTTTGCTACGACAGCGGACGTCGTCCGGGAGGCTCTGGGGATCGACGACGATTTGGGCCGCGACGAAGCATGTGCTGCTATTGATACATGGGCTGGGGCTGCCATCGCCGACGACGAACAACGGGAGGCCGTGACCACGGGCCTCGAGTTGCTGCTCGTCCCGGGCGTCGACGACGGCGCCGACCCCGCCGAGCGTCCGGGCCAGATCCGTCGGGCGTGCCGAATCCTTCTCGGCGCCCTGGCGGCGCAGAAGCCTCTCCTCATGTGGATCGATGCCCTCCAGTGGGCGGACCGACCAAGCCTCGAGCTCTTCGCCAGCCTCGCGACCAGCAACGACGGGGTACCCCTGCTGGCGGCGTTCTCCACCCGGCCCGATCCCCGGACCGAAGTCGTGCTCGCCGGCTTGCCCCACATCGAGGTCGGGGAACTGCCCGACGCCGAGCGTCGCCGCCTCATCACGAGTCGCTTCGATGGCGCCCAGGTCCCCGGAGACGTGGCCCAGGCCATCGTCGAGCGGGCCGGGGGCAATCCCTTCTTCGTCGTCGAACTGGTCGAGGCCCTCGTCGACCGCGGCGTCGTGACCATCACCGGGGAGGGCAAGGACCGCCGCGTCGTCCGCAAACCCGGGGTGCCGATCGCCTTGCCGACGACCCTCGAAGGGGTGATCGCGGCTCGCCTCGACGAACTCCCGGATGCCGAGCGCAGGGCCATTCGATGGCGCGCCGCCGCCGGGGCCGGCATGGGCCCGGCCGCCCTCCAGAAGACGACCGGTACCGACTTCAGCGATGCTCTGAACGCACTCGAAGCGCGGGGCTTCGTCTCGAGGGCTCATGGTGATACGTATCGTTTCCCGTCAGCCGTGGTCCGCCACGTGGCCTACGAGACCACCGACGACGCCGACCGGGAAGCGATGCATCAGCAGATCGGCGCGTGGCTCTCGGTGCAGCGCGTGGCTGCCCCCCCGGCCAGGGTCGCCCGGCACCTCGAGCGAGCCGGTGACCTCGCCGCGGCGGCGGATGCCTACCTCCAGGCCGCCGCCCGGGCTCGCGCCGTCTACTCGAACCGGGAAGCTCTGAGATTCTTCGCCCGCGCCCTCACCCTGTTGCCGCCGAAAGCCCCCGGGCGCTTCTATGCTCACGAAGCCCGGGAGCAGATCCTCCGGGGCATGGGCTCCCATCGCGAGCAGCAGCTCGAGCTCGAGGCCCTGCGAAGCAGCGCCAAGCAGAACGGGGACCCGGCCATGGTCGCCATGGCAATGAACCGCTCGGCTCGCTTCGAGCTCGATAACTCCCGAACCCTCGGGGTCGCGGACTACCTCGAAAACGCCCTCTCCTGTGCCGCTGAGGCCGAGGACAAGGGCGGCGAAGTCGAGGCCCTCCGGCTCTCGGCACAGCTCGCCCGGGAGACCGACAACGTCCCCCGGGCCCTCGAATTCTGCGATCAGGCCCTTGCCCGCTGCGGGCTCGACCGGTCTCTGCTCGCAGCCCGGGGCTCGGTCCTCGTCCAGAAGGCGGAGATCGTCCGGCGCCTAGGCGGGGTGCATGCGGCGATCGACGCCAATGCCGAGGCGATCGTCATCTTCCGACGGCTCGCGATCAAGCGTAACGAATCCATGGCCCTCAACGGCCTGGGCATCGCGCTGGCATCCCTGGGTGAGTTTGAAGACGCCTCTGTTGTGATACGCGCATCCATAGGTATCGATCGTGAGATAGGCGATTCCATGCACCTCGGGCGCAAGCTGTCCAACGTTGGACAGCTCAACGCCGAGCTTGGGGAGGTCGAGCTCGCTCTCGAGTTCCTCGAGCGGGCGGACGAAGTCATGGAGGTGATCCGTGATGACGGGGGCCGGGCGGACGCCCTCTGTGCCATGGCCGAGCTTGTCCTCGAGACCCTCGAGGAGCCCGATCGAGCCGCCGAGAACCTCGACCGGGCTCGTCGTATCGCCGAGCGTACGGAAGACCGGTACGACCAGGCCCGGGAGCGCATGGTTCGGGCCTCCCTCGAGCAGGTCACCGGGCGCCTCGAACAAGCAGAGGAGGCCGCCGGTCAGGCCGTCAGCTATGCGGCCACTGCTGGCATCATCGTCTACCAGCTCCTCGCCCAGGCCCGCCTCGCCGAGATCCTCGCACTCCGCGGCAAGGTCGAAGAGGCTCGCCGAACGATCACCGACGTCCGAGGGACGATCGGGGCCCGGGGTCCCATCGAGCGAGGCGAGCGTGTGCACTTGGCGCTCGCCCGGGCCCTCGAGTGCCTCGGCGACGAGACCGATGCTCGTCTCGCCTACGCGAACGCCTACAAGGTGGTCGAGCTGCGCCTGTCCCAGATACGCAGTCCCCAGGTTCGAGAGCGATACCTCGAGACCCCGGTCGTCCGGTCGATTCGCGGCGCCCTCTGACCCTCGGCGCCACGGCGAGCCGGATTTCCCTACGATTCCCGGAGTCGCCCCGTCCACAGTACGTGAGTTGCACTGGACAACCTGTGGATAACTAGGGCTATCATCCGGGAATCACGTGGCCTGCGCAGGACGAACCGCCTGTGCTACAACTGTGGAAAGCGTATCAAACGGGGAGCTTGGTGTGTCGTCCGTGACAGAAGCGACAGAGTCGTTGGAAGTGCCCGAGGTGCCGGAGGACTACCTCTCCCGAGCCCTTTCTGCGGACTCATCCCACGGTCGAGCTCATTTCGCCCAAGAAGGTCTGGACTTAGCTCCGGATACGATCTTGCCGGATACCCACGTGCTGCTGCTCCGGCAGCTCTACCTCGCCCAGCTCGAAGAGCGGAACCTCGGCGCCGCCGCCGAGACCGCCCTCCAGATGACTCAGATCGGTCCCCTTTCGGATATCGCCCACCACGATCTTGCCCGGGTCCTCTTCTCCCTCGAGCGCGAGGATGAGGCGATCCGCCATCAGCGCTTGGCCTACCGGCGCTCGCCGGCGGCGCGGCGGTCGTTTCATTTGTGGTCCCTAGCGACGTATCAACATTACTCCGGCAGACCCGAAGATGCCCTCTCCTCCCTACGTCGGGCCGAGCGCTGGGCTGCCCGGGACCGGCCGGTGATCCTGGCCCATGCCGCCTACGTCGAGCTCGACGCCGGCGGGGCTCCCGAAGGCCTTTCGCAGATCGTCAGCGAGCTCGAGGCATCCGATGTCCAGGAAGGGTACGGCCAGTACCTGCTCGGCATGATCGCCACCCTCGTCGGTGACGCGGGCCGGGCCGAGACCTTCCTCCGAGCCTTCCTCCGCCGCAACGCCGGCATCGACGTCGTCAAAGCACTCAGCCTCGCCGAAGAGCTGCGCCGTGCCCGGTCGGCCCTCGCTCGCCTCAGCGACTGAACGCCTCCAACTTCCTCCATATTGGCGCCCTGTTGGCCCCTCGGCTGGGTGAACCCCCGGGTCCCTGGCGAAGGTGAGCAATTCGGGTACAGTTCCCCACCTCGTTCGTGGGGGTGGTGTGCAGGAGGTTCGGGATGGCGAAGCTTGGCTTGGTGGTGTTGGTAGCCCTTCTGGGGTTCGGCTGCGGGGAGTCTCACTCCAATGATGACAGTGGGATCGCCTTCGATGCCGAGCTCCCCGACGGAGGCACCGATGGGGGGGACACCGACGGCACGATGCCGCCCTTCGACTCGGGCCCGCCGCCGGCCTGCGGCGATGGCGCCCTCGACCCCGGCGAGAGCTGCGACGACGGCAATACGACGCCGGGAGACGGCTGCGGCGCCATGTGCTTCCGCGAGGCCCACTGCGGCGACAACAGCGTCGATGATGGCGAGCTCTGTGATGACGGCAACAACCGCTCCGGCGATGGATGCCGCTCCGACTGCGCCTCCGACGAGAGTTGCGGCAACAGCATCCGCGACATCTCGGTCGGTGAGCTCTGTGACGACGGCAATACCGTCGACGGCGACGGCTGCTCGGCGGACTGCCAGGTGCTCGAAAACTGCGGGGACGGCACCCTCGACACGGCTGGCGGCGAGCAGTGTGACGACGGCAATACCGACCCCTGGGACGGATGCGGCGCCGATTGCCGTACCGAAATCAGCATGGTCATCGACACGTTGTCGATCGGCGGCGCCGACGTAGGCTGCGACTACAGTGGCGATGGCGTACCGGACAACGAATTCGGTGAGAACATCGGTGCCCTCCTCGGCGCCATCGGCGGCGGAGGTGACCTCACGGACGAGATGACCGTCCTCCTGAACATGCGCGGCCTCGACGACCTGATGGGCATCGACGACCCCTCCGTCAACGTTGCGTGGATGAACGGTGAAGAGTCGGCTACTGCCGGCGAGTACATCGTCGCCGAGGATGCCTTCGACGTCGATGGAAACCCGCAGATCTCCTTCGTGGGGTCCATCGCGGCGCGGCTCCTGGCGGCAGGCCCCGAAGACATCGCGATCACGGGGTTCTTCCTTCCGATCGAGATTCGCCAGAGCCGCATCGCCAGTACGACTCGGGCGACCTCGGGCACGCTCAGTCACCTCGACGACGGTCTGATCTGCGGCGCGGTGCCGCTCGATCTGATGGCCGCGTTCCCCGTTCCCGCCGAGATTCCGCTCATTGGCGGTCAGCCGGCTTGCGGCGATCCGGACGGTCGGCCGCCCTCCTTCGCCGACCTGATCCTCGGCGGGGCAATCGTGCTTCCACCGAGCGCCCCGGACGTGGACCTCGATGGGGATGGCCTCGAGTCGTTCGAGATCGCTCGCGGCGCGGGGTGCCAGCCGGTCGTGACCGCGTGCATCGATGGTGACGGGACGCGGGTCGAAGGTCGCGATTGCTTGCTCGATCCCCGCATTCGAGATGGCCTGTCGATCGGCATGCCCTTCACCGCGGCCCCGGCCACGATCGTGGGCACGGGGGCCGTGATGACCCCCATGCCCGGAGTCCCCTGACCCTCGCCTGACAGTCGCCTGACAGCTGCCGGGGTGTTCCGGTAACCTGCGGGCGATGCCCAACTCAGGATTGTCGCAGCTCGACCGAGCCTACGCCCATCGCTATGCGGGGGAAGGCGAGGACGCGCTGCGTCTCGCCCTCGCCATCTTCGAGGCGTCCAATGACGAGCTCCAGGCTGCGGCGCTGATCTCCGAGGTGCTCTCCGAGGAGGGGCGCCGCGACATCGCCCGTGAGGCGCTCACCCGTCTCGTCGATGCAGCGGCCCGTCGCGGTGACATGGGCGCGGCCACCGTGGCCATCTGCCTCGCCGTCGATGCGGGCGCGGACGGCAACGCCCTGCGCGGATCGGTGGCCGAGGTGTTCGCCCGGGGCTCCAAGCGGGCCCGCCCCGATGCCCACCCCACCCCGCCGCCGTTGCCGACTCGGGTCGAGTTGAGCGCCGAGATGAAGTCGCTGTCTGGCTCGGGCCTCCTGGACCGGGCGGAGGAGGGGCTGCGGGCCTGGCTCGCGACTGACGATCCCGTCGACGCCGACACGCCAGTTCCCCAGCTTCCCCTCTCCTCCGCCCTCGCTGCGACCACCCTCAGTCGCCTGCTCGAGGCGGCGACGATCTCCGATGCCGCCGCGGGCGTGACGATCATCGAGCAAGGGGCCGAGGGCAAGGCCGCCTTCCTCCTAGTCCGCGGTATGGCCGAGGCCGTGCGCACGGCGGGCAAATCCGAAGTTCGCCTCGCCGCCTTGGGCCCGGGCGCCCTCTTTGGAGAGATGGCTCTCGTCAGCGACGCGCCCCGGGCCGCCTCGGTGCGCGCCCTCGAACCGACCCGCATGCTCTGCTTTCCCAGGGAGACCCTCGAGAAGCTCGCCAAGCGAGACCCGAGCCTCGGGCGCGAGCTCGGCAGCTTCTGCCAGGCGCGCATGGTGGCCAACCTGATGCGCCACAGCGGCATCCTGGCAGCGGTCAAAGCTGGCGAAAGAGAAGAGCTCATGGCGCGCTTCGAATCGCGCACCTTCGAGGCCGGCGAAAGGTTGGTCACCCACGACGAGGAGGCCGGCGGGCTCTTCCTTCTCGCGAGCGGCACCGTCGCCGTCAGTCGGGTGGACGAGGACGGGGACCACATCCACATCACGGATCTCGGACCGGGCGACGTGGTGGGGGAGATCAGCCTCGTCCTTCGGCGTCCCGCCACCGCAGACGTGACCGCCCGCCACCACACCGTGGCCCTCGAGTTGAGCCGGGAACAGTTCCAAGAGGCGATCAAAAAGTACCCCACCTTGCTCGGTGAGCTCTACGAGCTCGCGACCACCCGCGACGAAGAGACCCGAAGCGTGGTGGCCCAGGAAGCCCTCGACGTCGAAGACGTCGTGCTCCTCTGAGTCCGAAGAGGTCGTTGTTTTCTGCTGAGATTGTCGGGTCTAGCCCGTGATCTCACCGCCAAATGCGCGGTGCGGTAGTTCGCGCTAAGCTCATCGCCTTGTCTTCTTCGAATGCCTGGCGTTGCTGAGGCAACGAGACCAGGGAGGGATCATGACCGCCATCGCTCGCAGCAATTCGCACCACGGTGCCCGCATCGTCTACGGCGAGGTCGCTTTCGAGCTGCTTTGCGACGGAGGCCTCGAGCACCCGGTTCCCGAAGCGAACTCCCTCAAACCACGGGCCTCGGTCCTGTGCTCAGTGAGCCCGGATCTCCCGGCCGGCGCCGGGCGCGCCGATCCGAGCTGCCGCTGGGATGGGGATCGCGCGATGATCCGAGCACCGGGCGTCGTGGCCAGCCTCCGCCACCTCGCGCCGCGGCGCTACGCTGTCACCGCCCACGTCACCGAGGGTTGTGGTCTCGAGCCGCTCCTCGCCGCGGTCGCCCACGCCATCGGCCGGCGCGATCGGTTGCATGACCCAAAGCGGTCGCCCCTCTAGATGCCCTGACCTGATACCTTCGCGCCTGCGAAGTCGATGCTGGGTCACTCCATAGCCGCACGATTGGCCCGGGCGGCCACCGTCCTCGGTGCCATCGTCGCCCTCGTCACGCTCGTGGCGTACGTGCCTCCGGGACGGGGATTGTCTGCGTACTCGATCGCCGTGCTGGTGTTCCTGCTGGGCTTCGGCTTCTGGGGCCTCCGGGCACTCCTCGCCGGCTTCCCCCGGGAGCTTGCCTCGGTGCGGGCGGCCCTCGCGGTGAGCGAGGCCGGGTCGCTCGCCTCCCTGCCGGCGACCGACCGGGCTCGCGTCGCTGCCCTGAGTGTGCAGATCGAACGCGTGCTCGAGAGTCGCGAGCGTTTCCTGGCCATACACCGGGGCCGGCGCCTCGAGGCCGAAGAAGAAGACCGATTCGAGACGGAGTTCCTGACCGAGCTGAGCCATGAGTTGCGCACGCCCCTCAACTCGATCCTCGGTTTCGCTTCGGTCCTCCTCGACGAAATCGACGGGCCCCTCACCCCGTCACAGCGTGAAGATGCCGAGATCATCAGCTCCTCCGGGCAGCACCTCGCGGACCTGGTCGATGACGTGCTCGACATGGCGGCGCTTCAGTCCGGCCACATTTCGCTCTCCCGCGCGCAGATCGATGCGGGAGCCATCCTCGTCGAGGTTCATCGACTGCTCGCCGGGCAGCTGCGAAAGAAGCCGATCGAGCTCCTCGTCGATGTCGCCGATGACCTCCCGAACCTCTACGCCGACGAGAAACGTCTGCGCCAAATTCTGGTCAACCTCGGCACCAATGCACTGAAGTTCACGTCCGAAGGCAGCGTGCGCCTCCAGGCGGTCTCCGAGGACGGCGGCATTCGCTTCAGCGTGCACGACACCGGGCCGGGGATCCCCCCCGGGGAGCGAGACTCGATCTTCCTCGAATTCACCCAGATCTCGAGCAGTGTGCTGCGAAAGACTCAGGGCAGTGGTCTCGGCCTCGCCATCGTGAAGCGGTTGACGGACCTGCACGGCGGCCGCATCTGGCTGGACACCGTGACCGGCGAGGGCTCGTCCTTTCACGTGCACCTGCCTTTCGCCAGAGCCACGTCGCAAGAGTCGCAAGAGTCGCAAGAGTCTCAAGAGTCTCAAGAGGCGCGTGATGAGCGCTGAACTTCCCACTCCTCGCCGAGTCGCCCTCGCGATGGCCGGCCTCGGCGGGGCCATTTGGGTGGTCCAGGGGGGGCTGCTCCTCGGCTTCGTCGTTCTTGGAGATCCCGGCGGAGCCGCCCTCGAGGCTGGGGGCCCAACCGGGCTCTTCATGGCCTCGCTCCTGATCCCCTTCGTTGCGATGCTCGCGGCGACGGCCGAGACCATGCACCGCACGGCGCCCCTCTTTCGTGTCGCGGTTCACCGCGAGAGCGGTGACGATGCGCTGCCGCCATCGCCGACGGCCTTGAGCGACGCGGTCCAGGCCGGTCGCCGGATGAAGGTCATCATCGGGTTCGCCTGGGTGATGGCCATCGCCCTCTTTCCCTGGGCCCTCGGAATCACGGTGACGACGCTCGCCGTAGCGCTCTTCGCTTTGGGCGTCGCCGCGGCCGGCGCGGTGCCCCAGTCCCTCGGCATCCTCCGTTCCATGAGGCCGTGGGTCACCGCCTTCCCGCCCGCCGAACTCGCCCCGATACCCGCCGCGCCCTATGAGCGCCTCGCGTCGTTTCACGCGGCGGCGGTGGTGGGCAGCGTCGGCCTGGCGGCGACGGCCATGGCTCTCCGTGGCGCGCCGGGGTCCTGGTCCGCCCTCACCCTCGGCGCAGGCCTCTTCACCACCGTCGGCCTGTGCTTCTTTGTGCACCGCCTCTCTTCTCGGGCGGCCCTCGCCCTCGTGGGCGACGTCGAGAGCCTCCGGCGGCGAGTATCCGTCGCGGCCGACACCCCGGGCATGCAACTCGTGACGGAATCAGACCCGGAGGCGGCCGCCCCGGGTTCGGACCTCGATCTGGCCGTCCGCGAGATCCAAGGCGAGCTCGATCGAGTCATCGAGAGGTTGCGCGAGAGTGTGGACGTGGAGCGTCGAGTGAAGACGACGATCGAAGAGAGGCAGGCTCAGAAGACCATCTTCATGGCGTCGATGAGTCACGACCTCCGGAGCCCCCTCAACTCCATCATGGGCTTCTCCGAACTCCTCACCTCGGACATCGGCGGGGAACTAACCCCGGGGCAGCTAGAGAACGTGGCTGTCATTCAGCGCAGCGGCTCTGAACTCCTCGAGCTGCTCAACGACATCATCGACACCGCGCGCCTCGATGCCGGACGCCTGCCCCTTCGCCGCGAGTGGACACCGACCGTGGCGTTGCTCGCGGAGGCCACCAGGCAGGGCCGGGACCTGGTGGCCCTCCGGACCGGAATCGGTGATGGGTTCACCATCGAAGAAGAGCTCGAGCCTGGCCTGCCCCCGGTGCACATCGACCGCGCGCGTATCGTCCAGGCCCTACTCTGCCTCTTCCGCCACGCCACCCGCGCCATGGAGGGCGGGGCGATTCGGCTCTCGGCGCGCAGCGCCGCCGGCGCGGTCCGGGTCGCCGTGACCGACAGCGGGCCCCCGGTCCAGGACGAGGACCGCCAGCGGGTTTTCGATGCCTTTCACTCGATCATTTCCGTGTCCGGTCATCGAATCGGTGGAATGGGACTGGCGCTGTCCCTCGCCCGTTCCCTCGTCCGTGCCCACGGGGGTGAGGTCCACTACGATGCGTCGGCACGGGGAGGCACGACCATCGTCCTGTCGATCCCGACGAGCGGTCCCCCATCCACGCCCGAGGAATGAAGCGAGGTCCCGGCGCCGTTGTGGCGCGGTGACCGTGCTACATTCCATCGCCGTGCAAGCCGCCACTCCCATCGACGCCGGCGCCGCGGACGTCGCCGCACGCATCGTCGCGAACGTCGGGGAGGCCCTCGAGGGCAAGCGCGGGGTCGTGGAGCTCGCCGTAACCTCGCTCTTTGCCCGGGGACATCTCCTCATCGAAGACGTGCCCGGGGTCGGCAAGACGACCCTCGCCCGCGCCCTCGCGCGCTCCGTCGGGGTCGATTTTCGGCGTCTTCAGTTCACCAGCGACTTGATGCCTGCCGACGTCCTCGGCGGCTCGATCTACCAACAGAACCAGGGTGAGTTTTCGTTCCGACCGGGCCCGGTGTTCACCAACGTTCTTCTCGCGGACGAGATCAACCGTACGACGCCGAAGACCCAGAGCGCCCTCCTCGAGGCGATGGACGAGCGGCAGGTCTCGATCGACGGCGTTACGCGCACTCTCGAGGAGCCCTTCTTCGTGGTCGCGACGCAAAACCCCGAGGAGTTCTACGGCACGTACCCCTTGCCCGAGTCGCAGCTCGACCGGTTCTTGATGCGCTTGTCGATCGGCTATCCATCCAAGGAAGTCGAGCGCCGCGTCCTCGCAGGGCGGCGTGGCGGTGAGCCGACGGACAAGCTCACAGCCGTGGTCGACGAGGCGGCCTTGGTCGCGGCCCAGGAGGCCGTGGACCGGGTCCGCATCGAAGAGTCGGTCCTCGACTATCTGCACGACATCGTCGTCGCGACCCGCGACAGCCCGATGCTCTCCCTCGGCGCCTCGACCCGAGGGGCCCTCGCCTTCGAGCGCGCCGCCCGCGCTCACGCCTTGGTCGTGGGCCGAACCTACGTCACGCCGGACGACGTGAAGGCGTTGGCGGTCCCCGTCCTGGCTCATCGGGTCCGCGTCGCCGGGGGCCGCGACACCGCCGGGCGCCGCGACGACGCCGAGCGCGTCATTCGCGACCTCCTCAGCACCTTGGCCGTGCCCGTCTAGTGCGGGATACAAAGCCACATCAATGATCGCCGCGGCCTTGGCGGGGCTCCGCAGGCGTTTTCGTCGGCGCGCTCCGGCGCCGCGCCGCCGGGCCCGGCTGACGCGCGGGGGCAAGGCCTTCGTCTTCGTCACCGTCGGCGTCGGCATCGCGGCGGTGAACACCGGGAACAACCTCCTCTATCTCATGCTCGGGCTGATGCTCAGCCTGCTTCTTCTGAGCATGGTCCTGTCGGAGATCGCGCTCATGCGGGTCTTGGTGACACGTCGGCTACCGACCCGCGCGTTCGCGCGCACGCCGACCCTCTTCGAACTGCACGTCGACAACGTGAAACGCCGGCTGCCGAGCTACTCCCTCGAGGTCGAAGACCGCGCCGAGGACGAGCCCACCGATAGGCGGTGCTATTTCCTCAAGATTCCTGCCGCAGGCATGACTCAGGCTGCCTACGAACGCATTCCCCAGAAGCGCGGCATCCTCACCCTTTCGGGCTTCCGGGTAGGGACCCGATATCCCTTCGGCCTCGTCGAAAAGGCGTTTCTCCACGAGAGGCCCGAAGAGCTCCTGGTGTATCCGCAACTGGTCGACATCGACCAGGGGCTGCTCCGAGGCATCGACGACGGAGCGGACCACCCCGTGGGGCGGGTGGGTCCGGGTACCGAGATTGCCGGGCTCCGAGAATACCATCCCGGCGATGAGGCGCGAGCGATCCACTGGCGAAGGAGCGCCGCCCTCGGGCGCATCGTGGTTCGGGAGCGTGAGCGCGACGCGGCGGCGCGCATGACCCTCGTCCTCGACAACGCCCGCCCCGCCGCCGCCGATGAGAGCTGGGACCTCGGTTTTGAACACGCCGTGAGCGAGGCGGCTTCCCTCGCCGCGGCCGCCTTGACCCGGGGAGCCGCGGTCGACGTTGCGGTCCGCGGTGCTCGGTCCGAAGTCGTGTTTCCGGGCGGCACCCCGGACGCCATCTGGGCGTTCCTCGCCCGACTCACGACGGCCGATCCCTCCGATCCGGTCCCGGTCGGTGCCTCGCGCTCCATCCCGGTGCCGATAGTCCCCCGGGGCGCCCAAGATACCGCCCAAGATGCGGGTGACGCGGAGGGCGGTCCGTGAGCTTCGTTCTGCTGCATAAGCTCGTCACCTACCTCATCGCTGCCCTCGGGTTGTACGCGCTGACCCTCGGCGGTGAGCTGGGCATCGCCGTCCAGGGCCTCATCGTCGTGGCCTACCTGGGCAGCTTCTTCGCCGAGGGAGATAGGGTCTGCTCTCCGGGATGGGTCCGCGGCTGGAACGCCGCGGTCGTCGCGTTCTTCGTCTTCCAGGCCGTCCGAGGAGTTCTCGGTGGGCCCTTCCTCGCCCTCGGCATCGAGTACGCGGCTTTCCTTCAGCTTTCACGCCTCTTCAACCGCGCTAGCGCGAAGGACTACCAGCACATCGCGATCCTGGCGTTCCTTCACTTGATCGCCGCGACAGTGCTTTCGACGGACCTCGCGTATGGATTCGTCTTCGTCGGTTTCGTGATCACCACTCCATGGATGCTGGTGCTCTCCCAGCTCCGGAGCGAAATCGAGGGCAAGTACCAAGGAGGTCGGCGGAAGGGAGAGACCGGCGCGCCGCTCGGTCCCGATGTGCGCCGGGTCCTCGCGTCGCGACGGATCGTCGGCCCCGGCTTCCTCCTGGGAACGGCGGCCCTGACCCTTCCCATCTTCTTGCTCACCGTCGGCCTCTTCCTCGCGTTCCCGCGGGTGGGACTCGGATTTCTTTCGTTCGGGGGCCGCGGCGGGCAACGGACGGCCGGTTTCGGACGCAATATCGAGTTGGGAGATTTTGGCGTCATCCGAGACGACCCGACGGTCGTCATGCGCATCAAGCTGGGCCCGCTCGATGAGGACGGACAAAGCACCCCGGCGCCCGCGGTCGTCCCGGCCCAACTCGCTCTGCGCATGCGCGGAACTTCCTTCGACCACTACGATGGTCGACGTTGGACGCGCACCACCGCCCAGAGCGTCGCCATGCGCTCCGATGGCGAGTACTTCCCGATTCGGCGTCAGGCGTTGCTTCAGGACGCGCAGCTCCAGGTGATCCTCGATCGCCTCGACGAACCCGTGCTCTTTCTTCCGGAACGTGCGGTAGGCGTGACGATTCCGCCGCGCGTCGCAGCGGCCGAAGACCACGCCCGACAAGTCAACTCCTCGGCCGGGGGCGACTACCGATACGTCGACGACGACGGTCTGGGGCTCCGGTACACGGTCTACGCGTCGTCCGATGCCGGGGAGGTCTTCGTCGACGAACTCGATGCCGACGAGCGCGGCCGCTACCTCGCGCTCCCGGAGCGTATCGACCGCGTCGCCGCCCTCGCGGCTGGGCTCACCACCGACGCCACGACCGACCGTGAACGGGCGGCCGTGATTCAGGCCCACCTCCGGGATAGTGGCCTCTACCGCTACTCCCTCGAGATGCCCCCGGTAGGTGATGGTGATCCTCTCGAGGCGTTCCTCTTCGAGGCCCGCTACGGCCACTGCGAGTACTACTCGACGGCGATGTCGGTAATGCTCCGGAGCCTCGGGGTGCCGACCCGCAACGTGACGGGCTTTGCTGGCGCGACCTACAACCCCTACGGCGGGTACTACGCCGTGCGGCAAGGAGACGCTCACAGCTGGGTCGAAGCTCATCTCGACGGGCGCTGGGTGACCTTCGACCCGACCCCGCCTGCTCGTGGTGAGCTCGCCGTGGATGTTGGATTCATGGCCGACGTCCGGGCGATGATGGACGCCATTCGCACGCGGTGGGCCAGCGATATCGTCGGGTACGACATCCGGTCCCAGGTCAATGGCCTGCGCCGAGTCTTCCGCTTTCTGTGGAAAGCCCGCCGGGCCGTTTCATCCCTCGTGGATGACGGCGGCCATGCCCCAGACGCCGCCCCGTCGCCTCGGGGGCCCCTGAGCCCCTGGGCGATGTTCGCCGGGGCCTTCGTGCTCCTCGGCCTCGGTGGCTGGGTTGTGGCCCGGCTCCTCCGGCGCCGCTCCCGCCGCCGCGAGACCGAGGAGAGCCCCACCATTCGGATCGCGGTCTCCCTCTACCGTGACCTCGAAAAGGCCCTCCGGAGGCGCGGCCACCCCCGCCCTGATACTCGCACCCCGCGAGAACACGCGGAGAGCCTCCGGGCCCTGGGTTTTGCCCCGGCTGACGTTGTCGATGAGGTCACGGCCCGGTACGAGGCTAGCCGCTGGGGGGCTGAGGTGCTGACCGACGCCGATCTGCATCGCCTGCGCCGAGAAATCTCCCGGATCGGCGAAAATCGTCCAGCTTCGGCCTGAGGGCGGCTCTTTACTTTCCCCCGGGGCTCCAGCCGACTACTCTAGGCAACCCGATGGGCACCTCGACCGAGGACCTTAGCGCCCGCGCCAAGCAGTTGATCGCCGAGCGCCGCTACCAGGAGGCGGTCCGAGCTTGCCGGCGAATCCTGCTGTCGCGCCCTGCGATGACGGAAGTGCGCGTTCTGCTCGGCATGGCCTTGCTCGCGCTCTCTCGCCACGACGAGGTCCGTGCCGAGATGATGGCGGTGCTTCGGGACCGTCCCGAGGTAGCGCCGGCCCATCGACTCCTCGGTGAAGCTCATCTCCGCGATGGCCAAGTCGACAAAGCTCGGGACAGCTTCACGCGCGCCCTCGAGCTCGATCCGAGTGACGAAGAAGCGCGCGAACTCCTGTCCGAGGTAGCTGCCGAAGAGCCCGTCATCACGACCACGATCGACCGTTGGTTCGATCCCGAAGCGGTCGCCACGGTGCAAACCGAGTCGCCCCTGTGGGACGAGGTGGTAACCGGCTCGGTGCGGCAGTACGACTCGAACGCCCCCGGGGACCTCGCGGGCGAGGCCACCAGGGCCCACGCCCCGTCGGTCCCACCACCGCCCCAGTCCGGCAGTCAGATGCCGCCTCCCCCCGCGGCGCCGCCCCCCTCGTACATGCCGCCGTCGCCGGTCGGGCCTTCCTCGGGGTCCGCGTTTCCCGCGCCCCCCGACTCGCAGTTTCCCCCTGCACCGCCTGAGGCCGCCCAGACCCCGGGATATTCGTCCCCGGCGTCGAGTATTCCCCCCCGGCCCATGGCCCCGGCGTTTGTCCCCGAGGAGCTCACGGCGGCCCAGACGCCCCAAGCGAAGATCGCCACCGACCCGGGCGACCTCGCGGGGGACGGGCCCCTCACGAACGAACTGAATCTCTCCGAGGTGGACGAGATCCGTCCGCCAATCTCCCATTCGCCGTACCACGACCCGGCCCCGGCCTTCGCGCCCTCTCCGCCGGTCGACTTCGCCGAAGACGCCCCGACCTACGCGCGCTCCAGCGACGACGACGACTTTGCGGTCCAGGCCGCTACGAGCGCCTTCGCTCCTCTCGAAGACCTGCCCGGAGAGCGAACCATCGCGCGGTCCGAGTCGGTGGCCCCGCCAGCCTTTGCCCCGGGAGGCCCGGCCGACTACGCAGCGCCTCCCTCCGCCGCCCCGCGCCCACTGCCGGCGCAAAGGCCGGCACCGGTCTTCGCCCCCGGGGGTCCCGCGGATTACGCGGCGCCGCCAGCCGTCGACCCCGCGGGACCGATGGACTACTCCGAGTCGCCCGTTCCCGGTGCCGGCATGCCTCAGCAACCCGCTCAGGCTGCGCCCATGCCCGGGGCATCGCCGAGCGCGCACCCGGTCGCCTCCTCGCGGGCTGCGGTCCCTGACCATCAGGGTCAGCAGGCTCAGAAGAAGAAGGGTTCCCGAGCCCTGTTCTTCGCGATCGGCATCGCGGTCCCGCTCTTCATCGGGATCCTCGCATTCCTCGGTGTCTTCTATTGGCTCGATGGCCGCGCCGAGGAACGCATCCAGACCGCGCTCGTCGTTGCGGAGGAAGATGGCCGGAGAACCAGCCTCGACCGGGTCATCGACCTCGCCGACGATCATGACGGCTCCGACCCAGAGGACGTCGCTCTCCGAGCCCGCCTCCAGGCGACGCTTCTGATCGATCACGGGGTGCCCGAAGCCGCCGCCGCCACCGAAGTATTGCTGGCCATGCTCGAGGGCGAAGAGCTTCACCACCGCGACGCGATCATCGCCAGCGCCTACTTCGCCCTTGCCCGAGGAGACATCGGCCGGGCCCGGGGAGCCATCACCCTCTTTCCTCTCCAGGCACAAACCAATCCCGAGGTCCGGCGGACCCTCGCCGTCGTCGCGGCCGCCGCAGCAGACTATGAAAACGCCCTCGAGGCCAGCCGAGGAGCCCGTGAAGCCCGGCCGACATCTCCGCGCTACGTGGCCCTCAACGCCTACTTCGAGGCTCGCGCCGGCGACATTCAAGCCGCCACAACAGCCCTCGATGGCATTCCCGATGGCAACGCCTCCGGCGACGTACGCGTTGCTCGGGCCCGCATTCTGAAACTTGCCAATAGCGACCCAGACGCCGCGGCGGCAGAGGCGACGGCCGTCCTCGACCAACTCGCGGACACCGCCACCGCTCCCCAGCGCGGCTGGGCTCATCTGATCAAGGCCTGGCATGCATCGACCCACGGGGCCCCAGCGTCGGCCATCGAAGAGGGGCGTGCGGCCCGGGCGCTCCGGCCGCCCGGAGACGAGCAGTTCACCCTCGACCTGGCAGAAGTCTTCGTCGACGCGCAGGCCTACGACGAGGCCGCGGAGACCCTCGCGCTCCTCCCCGAGGAGGGCATACGCGAGCAGCGCCGAGCCCGTCTCCGAGTGGCTACCTTCCTCGGTCAGGGCGACATCGAAGCCGCGGTCAGCGCCCTCACCGAAGCGGGCACCGGGGCCCACGCCACTCTCATGCGGGGTCGCGTCGCCGAGGCCACGAACGAAATCGAAGCCGCCCTAGGTTTCTACCAGCAGGCCCGCGAGGCCGACCCGGCCCTCAACATCCGGGCATCGGCCCGCCTCGGCGCGATCGAGGCGCGCCGCGGAAACAATGAACGGGCCGCGATTCTCCTCGAACCCGTGGCCCAACAAGCACCGGCAAACGTAGAAGTCGTGCCGGTCCTAGTCGAGGTCCTCATCGCCCTCCGGAGGGTCGATGATGCGGGGGGAGTGGTCGAACGGGCATTTCGCGTGCAACGCCCGGAGGGTGTGGCGATTGCGGTCCCCCTGCTCGCGGCGCGGGCAAACCTCGAGGGCGCCAAGAACGAGTGGCCGGCGGCGATGGCGACCTGGGGCCTCGTCGCCGAGAGCCTGACCGATTCGGCCGATGTGCACCGATCTCTCGGCGAAGCCGCCCTGCGCGCCGGCGATCAGGAGGTCGCCTCGCGGGCGTTTGCGCGAGTCCTCGAGCTTGCGGCAAACGACGGGCAAGCCCTCGCGGGGCTCGCCTTCCTCACGGTCGCGGGCGGTTCAGATCTCGGAGCCATGAAGGCCGCGATCGTCCGGGCCGAAGAGGCCGGGGGAGAGGGACCCTTCCTCAACCAGGCCAAGGCTCGGGTGATGGTTTTCGAGGGCAAAGGGTGGGAGGCGGTCCTCGTCCTCCGGCGCATGGCGCGACGAAGCAGGGAGCCGGGCCTTCTCAACGCCCTCGGCCAGGCCAATCTCCAGGCTTTCAAGGACACGGCCGCCGCGAGGGTCTTCAGACGGGTCATCGACATCGACGCCGACAACCCGGAGGCGCTGCTCGGCATCGTCATCGCACGCACCCGCTCCGCTTCGACCGCCGGTGCGCAGGAGTTGCTCGATCAGGCCAAGTCAGCCGCTGAAGCCCGGGGCCTGCCGCCGTCGTTCATGGCCCGCCTCGAGGCGGCTCGCGCAGGCATCGCTTTCGAACGCGATGACTTCACGAGCGCCCGGACGATCGCGACCGCCGCCCTCGCCCTCGATGAGGATTGCGCCGACGCGCACATGTACGTCGCCGCGGTGACCATGGCCCTCAACGGCAACCCCGTCGAGTCATTGCGCCGCGCCCTCACGGCCTCGCCTCCGTCGGTCGAAGCCATGGGGCTCCTCGTCGTTGAGATCGCCTCGGCCCGGCCGAGCGAAGAGGTGTGCGCCCTGGGCCGCCGTTATCTGGCCGCCGCCCCCCGGGGCTTCGACGCAGCAGACGTGCGCAGAGCCATCCGACGCTGCCGCTAACCCAATGCCGTTCACTCACGCCATTCGCCGGCTTACGTCCTCGGGACCTCGGTCGCCGTACGAAAGGTACGGCTCGGTCGGCCCCTGCGGGCGCGCTCGGCGACTGACGCAAGTGAACGACATTGGGCCCACCGTGCCCCGGCGTCGACGCGAGCACACCGCGGAGCGTGTGGATCAAAGAGTATCGGATGGGTCTCGCGCCCCATGCGACACCGTTTTGCTCGAATGCCGTTCACTTGCGCCGATCGCCCGGCTTACGTCCTCGGCTCGGCCGACCAGGATAGGCCGAGTGGCGCGCCCTTGAGCCACTGAGGTGGCGCTTGTCGTAGCCAGGTACTCGGTCAAACTGCGCGAATTCAATAGGGTTTTTGGCGAATTTAGCTGTTACGGTCCGCTGAGACTGTCGGCCCGGAGAATGCAATAGCACGGTGAAAACCTCCCGTCCCTCACCAAGGCATTCCGATGCGCAACGCACTCCTCACGACCCTGATTCTCCTCGCCGCCGTCGGCTGCACGACCACCACCACCGAAGATGGCGCGTTCCCCAAGGCGGCCGCGATGGCCGGCAAGGCCGATGGTGCGGACCTCTGCGCGCTCTTCGACTTCGCCCCAGGCTGCGATTTGTGTGGCGAATTCGGCTGGTACGGCGACGGCGAATGCGACTCGGGACTCATCAACGCGGGCATCTGCGCGGGACCCGATCCGGACTGCGCACCCGCCAGCGCGTTCACGAGCTTCCGCATCGGCATGAGCGGGTTCTGCCCGCCAGAGGTCGACTGCAACGGATTCGTCGAGCTGCACGCCGACGGCACCCTTCGCTTCGATCGAACCGGCGAGCTGCCCGCGGTCGTTCACGAGACGACGGTCGACGCCGACGAGCTGGCCGAGGCGGTCGCCGCGCTCACCGCTCCCGCGTTGGTCGACCTGCTGGCAGCGGCCGAGGCCCCGTGCACGTCGCCCACCGACATCTACGAGGGTATGACGCTCGAGCTCGAAGACGCGACGCACCACAACGCCACGACCTTCTGTCGCCAGGGTGCGCTGGTCGACGCGCGCAAGGCACTGTCGGACCTCACCGACCGCCACTTCCCCGCGTCGGCCCGCTTCGACAGTTTCCGCATCAGCACGAGCGGCTTCTGCCCCCCGGAGGTCGACTGCAACGGATTCGTCGAGCTGCACGCCGATGGCACCCTCCGTGTCGACGGGACTGGCGAGATCTCCCGCGGCGTCTACGAGACAACGGTCACCCCGGCAGAGCTCGGCAGCGCGGTATCTGTGCTGACCGACCCCGCGCTCATCGAGCTGCTCGACATGGACGAGGCGCCGTGTACCGCGCCCACCGACGTCTACGAATCCATGAGCCTCGCCCTCGACGGCACGACCTACGACAACAGCACGACGTTCTGCCGTCAGGCACCCCTCGCCGCCGCCCGCGCCGCGCTGCACGCCCTCGCCGAAACCTACGCCCCCTGATCACCAAAACGGCCGCCCCCCCGGCGGCCGTTTCACGCTAATCCCACTGGGTCCACCGTGCCGGCCCAAACGTGCGCGTTAAAGAGTATCGGCTGGGTCGTGAGACCCAAGCGAGGTCGTCCCGGTTTCTCGCGCGGGCGCAGCCTATCTTTATAGGTGAGCAGGCAGCGCAGGAAGCGGGGCGAGATCCGGTCGTCAATCCAGCTCCGGTCGACTGACGTCGCCCTTTCGCCTTCTTGCCGACCGCCGGGTATCGCGCCCCAGACGATGCTCTTTAATGGGGGATGTATCCGCCGAACCAGGCCGCTGCGGCGCCGCCGGCGATGACGATGACGATGAGGACGGCCCAGAGCAAGCCATTACCGCCGGCATCTTCGTCCGATTCCGGGGGCCTCACCGACTCGGGCGAAGGCAGGGTGTGTGTGGCGCTGGGGTCGGCGCGCGGCGCATTTTCGACCCGGGGCTCGGACGGGATGGGCTCAGCCTCGATCGTGTCGAGTGGAGGCGGTAGATCCGGCTCATCTAGGAGTGGTGTCGGGTCGACCTTCAGCACCTTCCCTGTGTCGCCCCCTTCGAGCAGCTGGGCGAGATTGGACCCCTCGTCGATGGCCCCGGTCTCGCGCCACCCCGGCTCGGACCCCATGCCCACCGAATGCCCGTGCTTTTCGAGGGCGTCGCCGACCTCTTCGTCGTCCGCGAACCAGTCCGCTGGGTTTTCGAACAAACCGATCTCGAGGGGCTGGGCGCCGTCGACGTCGTCCGGGGAGAGCGGTTGAGCCCCGGGATTGAGGGGGTCCTGCATGTCGTCGAGGGACGTGAACGAGAGCAGTTCGTCCTGGATCAGCCGATCGATGATCGACTGGTCTTGAGACTTCTTCCGCTTCTTTGCGTCCACCGACTTCATCAGGGCGGCGATGTCGTACGCCGTCACCTTCATCTGGTTGCTGAAGATGTACCCTGTGAGGGCATCGCCGAATTCGCGGCACGATGAATAGCGGTCCGCCGGGTCTTGCGTCAGCGACTTGAGCAGCACCTGCTCGAACTCTTCGTCGACCTCGGGGTTGAGCCGCGTGAGGCTCGGAATGTTGGCCTGCTGGACCAGCTTCACCGTTTGGTAGTCGGTCTCACCGAGGAAAAGTCGGCGGCCGGCGAGCATTTCCCAGAGTACGATGCCGAGGGCGAAGATGTCGGCCCGGGCATCCACCGGCTGGCCCGACGCAGCCTCCGGGGAGAGGTAGCTGAACTTGCCCTTCACCACCCCGGGGTCGGTCTTCTCGAGCTGCGTCGTCGCCTTGGCGAGGCCGAAGTCGGTGAGTTTCACCTCGCCGCGCTTGGAGACCAGGATGTTGGGGGGTGATACGTCGCGGTGGACGATGTTGAGCGGCTCGCCGTCGTCGCCGAGGGTCTCGTGGGCGTAGTTCAGACCGCGGCAGGCCTCGATGCAGACGTAGATCGCCGCGTTCATCGGGAAGCGGCGTCCCTGCTTACGCAGGCCCTCGATCATCGACTTGAGGTTGGAGCCGTCGATGAACTCCATGACGATGAAGTACGTATTGTCCGCGGCGCCGATGTCGAAGACGGAGACGATGTTGGCGTGACTCAGCCGCGCCCCGAGGCGTGCCTCGTCCAGGAACATCGAGATGAAGTTCGGGTTCTGCGCGAGGTGGGGCAGGACGCGCTTGATCGCGACCTGCTTCTTGAAGCCCTGGACGCTTTGCGACTCGCCCCGAAAGACTTCAGCCATGCCTCCCGCTTCGAGGCGGTCGATGACGACGTATCGCTGATCGGCCATGAATGCTGCGTTGCCGGGGAGGGGTGAACTATCCGCTCCCGACGGCCTAGGATTGTGGGTGGGCCAGGCGAAAGCGTCAAGCATTCGGGGTATTTCGCTCTGGTGGTCAGCTGCCCTTGACACCCCGTTGGGGTCCCGGTTGACTGCCTTCGTGCCCCGATCTCCGCGATCCCCCCGAATCGCCCCCTCGATCCTCTCCGCCGACTTCGGCCGGTTGGGCGCCGAGGTGGCCTCCGTCGCGGAGGGGGGGGCGGATTGGATCCACGTCGATGTCATGGATGGGCGCTTCGTTCCCAACCTGACCCTCGGTCCTCCGGTCGTGAAAGACCTGCGCCGGACCACGGATCTGCCCCTCGATTGCCACCTGATGATTGTCGAGCCAGAGAGATTCGTGCCGCTCTTCGCCGAAGCCGGCGCGGATATCATCACGGTGCACGTCGAGGCGTCCCCCCACCTCCACCGCACCCTCCAGCAGATCCGCGGCCTCGGCAAGAAGGCGGGGGTGTCGCTGAACCCTCATTCTTCCGAAGAAGAGATCCGCTATGTGCTCGAAGAACTCGACCTGATTCTCGTCATGAGCGTCAACCCGGGCTTCGGCGGCCAGGCCTTCATCGAGGCCGTACTTCCAAAAATCGAGCGATTGCGAAAGATGATCGACGACGCGGGTCTCGATATCACCCTCGAGGTCGATGGCGGAGTGAAACCAGGGGTCGCGAAAAAGGTCGTCGAGGCCGGCGCCGACATGTTGGTCGCCGGGAGTGCTATTTTCGGCTCAGAGGATTACGGGTGCGCCATCGAGGCGCTCCGAAGGGACGCGGCGTGAGCGAAGAATCCGGTTCAATGACGACAGTCTTCGTCGACGACAAAGCGACGAAGCGACGTCTCAAGAAGAGCAAGCTCGTGGTCCTCGAGGGCCCCGAAAAGGGCAAGGAGGTACTCATCGATCGGGAGCGGGTCACCGCCGGCCGCTCGGTCATCTGCGATCTTCAGCTCACCGACAAGGCCGTGAGCGGAACCCATTTCGAGGTCGTCGCCTCGGAGAATGGTGTGATCCTGCACGACCTCGGCTCGACCAATGGCACATTCGTCGGTGACCTCCGGGTGAAAGAAGTATGGGTCAAACCGGGCACGGTCATCCGCGTCGGTCAGTCCAAGATCCAGTTCGAGCCCGTCAAGGGCATGGTCGAGATCGACCTCTCCAAGGAAGACTCCTTCCACGACCTCGTGGGCAAGAGCATCCGCATGCGCGAGATCTTCGCGACCCTCGAAAAGGTCGCGGGCACGGAGCTGACCTGCCTGGTGCGCGGTGAGACTGGCACCGGCAAGGAGCTCGTCGCGAAGGCGGTGCATGCCGCCTCACGCCGCGCCAGTCAGACTTTCGTAGTTCAGGACTGCTCCGCCATCCCCAAGGACCTCATCGAGAGCACGCTCTTCGGTCACGAGAAGGGTTCATTCACCGGGGCGTCGGACCGCCATCGGGGCTGCTTCGAACAAGCCGACGGTGGGACGATCTTCCTCGACGAGATCGGCGAGCTCGACATCACGCTCCAGCCCAAGCTGCTCCGGGTCCTCGAAAACCGGGAGATCAAGCGGGTCGGCGGCGACCGGACCATCTCGGTCAACTGTCGCGTCGTCGCTGCGACCAATCGTGACCTGCGCCAAATGGTCAACGAGGGCACGTTCCGGGAAGACCTCTACTATCGCCTGAGCGTCGTTCAGGTCGAGTTGCCGCCGCTTCGTGAGCGCCCCGAGGACATTGCGCTCCTCGCGACGGGTTTCCTCACCGACTTCTGCAACCGGCGCCATCCCGGCGAGGACAAGAATTTCACCATCACCAAGGACGCGATGGCGCGTCTCACGAGCTTCCCATGGCCTGGCAACGTTCGTGAGCTCAAGAACACGATCGAGCGGGCGGCCTCGCTGGCTGACGAGGTCGAGCTCACCGTCGCCGACATGATGCCGACGAGTCAAAGGACCCCGGCCCACTCGATGCCGAGCGGTGCCAATGCCGAGCAATACGTCGAAGACGAAGTGCCCTTCAAAGAGGCCAAGCAGCAGGTCGTCGATGCGTTCGAGTCGAGCTACCTGAAGGTCCTCCTCGAGAAACACAACAACAACGTGACCCGTTCGGCGCAAGCGGCGGGCCTCACCCGCTACCATCTGCGGGAGCTGGCCAAGCGGTACGGTATTCGCGGCGGGGCGGCGGACTGAGCTCGACCCCGGCGGGCTCTGCTGGCGATCAGGGCAAGTCTTGCGTGGGACGCCCAGGCTCGGCCCGTGCACCGTTCTTTGCGTGGTAGGGGCGCCGCGGGCCATCATGGTGACGTGCGGGCAAAGCCGATCGTCATTCTGCTCGCCCTCGAGGTCGCCCTGCAGCTCGTGGGGGTCGCCTCGCCGTGGCTCACCCCGGTTGCCGCCCAGGGGGCGGTGCCCGCGCCTCCCTGGGCCCGTTCGGCCCTGGTCATCGACGACGGCGCCGTGCTCTATCGGGAACCGCGCGCCGGAGCTCCCCGGCGCGGGACCGTCGCCCTCGGTACCCGCTTGCCCCTCGTCCGCCGCCTCGCAGGCAACGGGTGTCCGACGGGCTTCTGGGTCGAGACCGGCCCGTCGGCGTTCGTTTGTGAGCACTACGTGCGTCTCTCTCCCGACGCGGCCGGCCCACGCCTTCGTCGCCTTCGATGGCACTCGCGCCTATGAGCGCCCGAGCGATCACGACGCGGACGACTACGTCGAGGCCTACGGCGAAGGATTCGGCCTCGTCCTGCTTCAGCGCACCCGTCACGCGGGGCTGACCTTCTTTCAGACCCGCCGGGGGCTCTGGGTCGAGGCCGGCAATCTGCGCTTTGCCCGGGGCAGCACGTTTCAGGGGATCGCCCTCGACCGAGACGATCCCTTTGATGTCGCGTTCGTTCGTCGAAACGGCGCCCGCGTACATGCTCGACCGCGGGGCCCCGTGCTTCGTCGCCTCGGCCGCCGCGACGTCGTGCACGTGGCCGAAGAGGTCAGCCCGCGAATGCTTCGTTTGGTCGATGGCACTTTCATGCGTCGTGCCGACTTGCGTCGCGCGATCCGCGTTCCGCGACCCGCCGAGGTCGGCCCGAACGAGCGGTGGATCGACGTGCATGTCGACGAGCAGGTGATGACCGCCTACGAGGGGGACCGCCCGGTCTACGTGACGCTCATCTCCTCGGGGCGGGATCGTCCATCCCACGACACTCCTCGCGGCACCTTCCGGGTCTGGGTGAAGCTCGCAACGAGCGACATGGACGACCTCGAGCGGACCGACGTCGAAAGGAACTACTCGATCGAAGCCGTCCCCTGGGTCCAGTACTTCGAGGGATCGAACGGCTTTCATGCGGCCTTCTGGCACGACGACTTCGGCCAACGGCACAGCCACGGATGCGTGAACCTGTCACCCACCGATGCGCGCTGGCTCTTCTCGTTCACCGAGCCCGCGCTGCCCAGCGGTTGGTATGCCATTTTGCCGACGGAACAGGTTCCGGGCACCGTCGTCCGCGTGCGCTAGTGC
>JAFDCW010000669.1 GCA_019312705.1 Deltaproteobacteria bacterium | reverse complement strand
CATTGGACGGTTCCGTTGGTTCCGTTTTTCGCCGCGGTCTTGTCTGTGAAGCGGCATGATGCACATCGGGAGCTCGACTGTGCGGACCCGGTCGCGATCTCCTTTAGCTCAACGTGGGTCGGGTCTTTGTCGTCCGCCCTGTACGCTTCGACTCACCTTCCTTCGTACCCACTCGATTGCAGCCGCACCCAAGAGGCCGTACATGGCGAGGTTAACGTAGTTCAGGAGGAATCACCGGAGCTTGAACCGCATCGTCGCATCACGGATCGTCACTCGGAAACACGCGATGTCGTTGCCGCATAGCAACCTCAGGTCAACGGGAGACCTGCGGATCTCGTGCCGATATCGCCTGAAGGTCGCAATGCTAGCCGGCGACTCAACGTCCACTGCCTCCAGTGCTATCCTGTCTCCTGTGTCGACAGGGGATTCTGCGCAAGGCCTCGCTCGTCACAACCTGGGTCGGATCTCTTGTGGAGCTGGGGGTTCGCGGAACCGTCGCGCGATCGAGCGCGACAGAGTACTCTTGGTGTGTGCGACGAGCAGAGAGATGGTGGGTCGCGCTCGCGCTCATCATGGCCTGCTGCGCGTCGTGCACCGAAGGACCCCAGCGTGGCGTGGCGGAGGGCCTCGCGAAGCGTGTGAGCCTGCCGGAAACGCGCGTCGACGTCGCCGCCGACGACTCCTCCGAGGAGTCGTCGCACCTCGCTGATCCATCATCTTCCCCTGCAACGGAGCAGGACGGCCGCGGAGCCGACGAGGGACAGCCCTCCGATCCCCTATCCGGACTAGAGCTGGTGCCCACCGGCGCCGGCCGCGAGGCCGGTGAGGGGGACGCCCGGGCGGATCTCGAGGCTGGGCGGCTCCGACTGCTGAGCGGCCCGGGCTACCCGACCAACCCTGCGTGGGCCTTTTGGGCATTCCTGGACGAGGCCGGCATCTGGCACGAGTCCCCGGGCTGTCGGGGCGGCCCAGACTCCGAGTACCGCGCCGGCTACAACGAAGTCATGGAGGAGGCGATCGCGGAGCAGCATGGGCCCCGGTTTCTCCGTCGCATCCGCAGACGCGCCAACCGGGGCGAAACACCACGCACAGACCGCGAGGGCTTCTTCATGGTCGTCACGCCGGGCGTGACGGCGACAGTGTACTGGAATGGCCGGCGCGTCGGCGAGACCCCGGTTCGGGTCACGCTCCCCCTCGGCCAGCAACGCCTAGTCCTAGAAGGACCGGACGCGGACCGGGAGTTCGTCGACGTCGACGTACGCAGGGGTCAGATGCCACCCGTGAGCGTGGATCTGACCTGATTGGTCGCCGACACCCGGGAGGCCATCAACAACAATGGGAGTTGGGACGGCGGGGGCACGCGCCGGTGATGGGCGGGGGCGCGGATTTGCCTCTCGTGCTGTAGGCGGCCGAAGCGAAGTGGACGCAGTCCACGGAGCCGGACGAGTACAGGCGAGCTGAAGCCGGCACATGCGGAAAAGGCCAGCCCAAATGGGCTGGCCTTGACCATGGTTGCGGGGGCGCGCAGCGCGTTTTGTACCACCTGGTGGAGCGGGCTATCGAGGTGAGGGGTGGTGCGCGAGGCTGAGACCTCGCCTGAGCTCGTCCAACGCACGCTGGGCGTCATCCGCTGAGCCCCAACTCATGGGGCCCTCGGCGGCCAGCTTCTCCGGGGTCGCAGCCTGTCCGGTCCCACGATCCCATCCCGACCCGGAGGGCCTTTGTCCGAATGTCCGGTCCCACGATCCCATCCCGACCCGGAGGGCCTTTGTCCGAAACTCGCCTACCTGATCCCACGGGGCGATACCGGGGGCGGTGGTCGGGACGGCACACGCGCAGTGGGCGAGGCTCGCCGGGTCCGGGCTCTTTGCGACCTCGGCCCTCTATCCGGTGGACCCCGACGGGCGGCGCGTTTTCCGCGGCGAACGCCCCGGCGACGACTGGGTGGGCCACGGCACGTTCAGCCGGGTGATCTCCACGCTCCTCGATTGGAAGAGCATCGAGGTCGTCGTCTACAAGCAGCGGTGGCGCCGCCGCGGGACGAACGAGACCCGGCACTCGCGCCCGCCGGATGATCTCGAGTCGGTTCGCTTTTGCTCCCTGATCGTCGCGACGACGCTGTGGAGCTGGCTGTCGAGCGACGAGGGGCTCCACCGCCACGCGGCGGCCGTGCCGGCGCTCGGACGAGACGGCGACGGCGCTACGCCGCGCAGCGATAGAAAGAAGCGAGCCTCGGCCGATGGAGAGTCACGTAGGAGGTGGCCTGTCTCCGCCACGTCGGCGGTGGGGCGACCCGAACGCAGTGTCTACCCTGCGCTCCGGTCTGCGCCATCTCTACGAGGGCATGGTCGCCCTCGATGTCCACGTCTCTCTCCTCTTGGCCGAGGCCCGCGGGAGGCAACACGTACGAATGGCCTGGTTGATTTAACCTTTCGAAGCGCTGCTTCTGGGAGAGGACCGTACGCCTCCGGCCACCGCCGGCCAAGAGAGCGACGGACATCGATCCACAGAGAGTGTCGTCGAGGCCTTGGGCGAGGCGCGGGACGGTGCCCGTTGCCAATCAAGGAGGCACCCATGACCGACGACCCGCGCCAGCAGATGGCGCTCTGCCGCTACCAGGCGATCAGCGCCTACCTCGCCCTCGAGCCGCCGCGCGGCAAACGCCGCGGGCTCCTCGAAGATCTGGCCAACAAGACGTGGCGCGGGCCGGATGGCGAACCCCTACGCGCCAGCGCCGAGACGCTGCGCAGCTGGGTGCGGCGCTACCGCCGCGACGGGCTTTCGGGCTTGAAAGACAAGGCGCGTGCTCGCCGCGGCGTCCAGGCGCTGAGCGCGAAGCAGGTCGAAACGGTAATCGCGCTGAAGAAGGAGGTGCCGGAGCGGTCGCTGGACCGGGTGGTGAGGATCGCCGAGCAGACCGGGCTCATCGAGCCCGGCGTGCTGCGACGCAGCACGCTGCACCGGGTGCTTCGACGGGAGGGCATCAGCGGTCGACCGAAGAGCGTGAGCGACACCAAAGACCTCGACCGCTTCGAGGCGCTCGCGCCGAACGACCTGTGGCAGTCGGACATGCGCACGGGCCCGTGGCTGCCGGACCCAGAGCGGCCGGGCAAGGTGCGGCGGGCGAAGCTCTTCAGCTTCCTCGACGACCACAGCCGGAAGCTCCTCGCCGGTCGCTTCAGCTTCGCCGAGGGTCAGCCCGACCTGGAGATGGTCTTCCGCCGCAGCCTCGAGAAGTACGGCAAGCCGACCCGGGTCTACTACGACAACGGCAAGGTGTACCGGGCGGGGCACATGCGTCATATCGTGGCGACGCTGGGCATCCACGCGATGGTCTTCACGCAGGAATACCGGCCGGAGGGGCACGGAAAGATCGAAGCCTTCAACCGCCTGGCGAAGTCGGCCTTCGTCGCGGAGGTGAAGGCGTCGCGGATCCAGACCCTCGACGAGCTGAACGAGGCCTTCGTCGCGTGGATGGACCTCGAATACAACGCCCGGATCCACGGCGAGACGGGGGAGACACCGGACGCGCGGTGGCGCAAGGGCATCGACCGGGTGAAGTACATCGACGACAAGCTCTTGCACCTTGCGTTTCGGTGGCACGAACGCCGCACACCCGACAAGACGGGGCTCTTTTCGCTTCTGGGCACGCGCTATCAGGTCGGGCCGAAGCTCGCCCGGCGGCGCATCGACGTCTACTTCGACCCGGAAGACCTCGCCGAAGTCGAGGTCCATCACGACGGCGGCTTCGTCGAGCGCTGCGTGCCCTTCAGCGTGAGTGAGCACCGACGGCCGAAGGCCAAGGTCGTCGAGGCGAGCGCGCCGGACAAAGGTGCACCGCCGCCGACAGCGAACTGGCTCGGGCATCTTGTCGAGCAGCGCCGCAAAGAGGGCTTCGTCGAATCGGCGCAAGCGATGAAAGAGCCCGCCGCTTCACGGGAGGCCGACGACGATGCTGTGGTCGCGCTCTTGCGCGGCCACCTCGCCCCGAACGTCTTCGACGAGAACATCGCCCGGGATTTCCTCCGTCGCTACGGACCCTTTGACCCTTCTCGCGCCGCCGATGTCCTTCAAGACATGCTTAGCGACGGCCCCGTCGACCACCACGTTACCGTGTATCTCGAAGCTGTCCGGGAGGCCCTCCGATGACCGAAGTGAACACCATCCAACGCAAGCGTCTTCGAGCCCACTTTGGCTTCGCCAAGACGCCCTTTCACAAGGCGATGCGCGCCACTCAGATGTACGACAGCCTGAGCCAGCGCGAGCTGGTAGCCGGCCTCGAGATGTGGACCGAGGTGGGCGGCATCGCGCTGTGCACCGGCCCGGCGGGTGTCGGCAAGAGCATCTCGCTGCGGAGATTCCTCCACGGCCTCGACGAACGGCGCTTTCACCTCGTGCAGTTTTCGTATCTGCCGGGGACGGTCACGGGCTTTCTGCGGTCCATGAGCCGGGCTCTGGGGCTGCGGATGAGGCTTCATGGAGCCGACCTCTTTGACGCGGCCCGCGATCACCTCGCGAGCTACGCCGAGACGCACGGCCCCCATCCCATCATCGTCATCGACGACGCGGAGGGGCTATCGGTGTCGGTCCTGGACACGCTCCGGCGGCTGACCGCCCATGACCTCGACGGCGAACAGCGATTCTCCATCGTGCTCGCCGGCACCGAAGAGGTCGCGGATGTCCTTCGGCTGCCGGTGCTCGAGTCGCTGAGGTCGCGGATCTCGTACGCCCACGCACTCAGAGCCTTCACGGCAGAAGACACGAGAAACTACCTGCGCTTTCACCTCGAACGAGCGGAGGTCGAGGCGGGACTTCTGAGCGACGATGCGTGTCAGAAGATCTTTCAGGCGAGCCAGGGCAAGCCGCGTCAGGTCAACCAGCTCGCCCTCCACGCCCTGATCGCCGCCGCGGCCCAGGGCCGCGACGACGTCGACGGACGCTTCATGAAAAAGGCCATCGACGCCCATCCGCTCTATCGCAAGACGGCCTGAGCCGGCACGCGTACCCGACGCTGGGATGGGACACGAATAGACCTCGTGTCCCATCCCGGGACACGGCGCGGGGCCGTGTCCCATTTCGGACTCGTACCGTTACGTGGCCGTGGGATGGGACACGGTGACGAGCGTCATCCCGCCATGTCTACCGGGCTTTCTACGTGGGATGAAGCTGGGTGAGATCGGTGGGACAGGACAACATCGAATGGCCGACCGGCGAGCGAATGAGCTTGGTCGGCTTCGATCTGGCGTTCACCTACACCACCGAGGAGCTGGTCGGCACGTCGACGCTGCTCGTGCCGACGGCCCCTGTTCTCGCATTCCTGAAAATGCGCGCCTGGCTCGACCGGCCCGAAATGCGAAAGAAGGATCTCGCCGACATCGCCCATCTGCTTTGCGAGTACATCGGCGATGACGATGAGCGACGGTGGCACGATGATGTGGTGGCGCTGGGCTTGGACTTTCGAGATGTCTCTCCGTACGTCCTCGGGCGGGACCTCGGGCGAATCATGAGGGACGAGCACGAGCTCCACGTCAGAGAGTTCTTGAGGGCTGCTGTCCTGTCCCACCGAT
>JAFDCW010000668.1 GCA_019312705.1 Deltaproteobacteria bacterium | reverse complement strand
CGGGGCAATCATCACCGAGTCCATCTTCGCTTGGCCCGGCGTCGGGCGCCTCGCCATCGAATCGATCCACAACCTCGACGCGCCGATCATCATGGGCGTCGTCATCATGGTCTCCTTCACCGTGCAGCTCGGAAACTTCCTCGCCGACGTCGCCGTCGGCGCCCTCGACCCGCGCGTGCGCGTCGACCAGGAATGACCACCCCGTCACCGGACGAGGAGCCGGCATCTTCGCGTGCCGATGACGTTGCCCCGGCTCCTCCCGTCGCAAGTCCGGTGGCGAGGAAGACCCCCTGGCACTTCTTCCTGCAGATGATGCTCTCCCCTATGGCGTTCCTCGCCCCGTGTGTGAGCTGCGGCGCGGCAGTCAGTTTCCACCATACCTTGGGCACGGTCGGCGGGTTCGTCGGTGCCCTCGGCGGCTTTGTCCTCGGCACGGCCCTGGTTGTCTTCTGGTACCTCGTCGTCGTGGACGTTTTCGGAGAAGAGCGGCGGGCGCGTTTTGCCGCGCAGGCCATCGAAGACGCCGAAGCAGGGCGCTTCCGTCGACTCCTCGGCAGCTCCGGGGTCGAGGCGAAAGACACCGAAGCGGTGCCCCTATTCCCGGATGCGATCGACATCGACGCGGGGGTCGGCACCGCAATCGCGCGGATCGACGCCCACGGCGATGCCGCCGAGGCCCTCACCGCCGCCGAGAGGCTCCGGGACCGGCACCCACGGGACCCCCGGACAATCAGCGCCCTCGCCCGGGCCCTCCTGCGGGCCGGCAAACCGAAAGAGGGTGCGCGTCTGGCCTCGGAGGCCCTGCACGCGGCGGTACTCGCCGGCCACCTCGGATCAGTGGCCCCCCTGGTGCAATGCTTCTGGGCGCACCGCGAGGACCTCACCCTCGACCCCTCAGTCGCCCGAGCTATCGCCAACCATCTCGACGGAGTGGGTCAGCCCGACCGGGCCGCGTACTTCCGAGCCGGTCGGACCTCCCTCGTCTAAACAGTATCGCGTGGAGCGTGAGACACTGTTTAGTGCGCGATGCAGTCAGCGACGACGGCGGGGGCTGAGCCGAAACACCTTCCGCGCCCGGTCATCGACGCGGGGCGGCGAGACCACGAGGTAGCTCAGCTTGATGGCCTTCCGGCTGCCGTCCTCGAGGCGGATGATCAGTCCGCCGCTCTGGCTCTCGCCTTCCACCTTGCAGAGGCCGAAGACTTCGTGGTCGACGAAGTCGCCGATCTCGGGGACCAGCTCCTCGAAGAACTCTTCTTCGGTCTTGCGCTTGCGGCTCGGCAGGGGCTCCCGGGGAGGTCCCGCCTGGGTGGTCTTGCCCGCGCGAAATCCCGCTTTCTTGTCCTCGACCTGGCGCACCTTGGCGCGGCGCCGTCGTTCGGCCAGAGAGAGCCGCGGAGTCGTGACGGATTCGGCGGCCGGCACAGTCTCGGCCGGAATCGGGCGCTCGGCGACGGGGGGCGCCTTGGGAGCGTCGACGCTCGCGTCGGCGACCTGAGCCCACGAGACGCCACCTGCACTCGGCGCGTCCTTGGCCGCAGCCGCGGCTCCGGCGGGCGCAGGCATTCGTGCAAGAGGAGGCTCCGCTTTCGGTGCGGCTTCATGCCCGGAAGCAAGATTGCCCTCCGCGGGGGCCCTCGGACTCGCCTCCACGCTCGCCGTCATGCGATCGCCGGCCCAGAGCGAGAGGCCCGTCCGGGGGTCATGCTCGCGGCCGAGGGCGATATCGTCATAGACATCGAGCCGCACCTCGCAGGCAAAGGCTTCGCCGCGTAGCAAGCGGCCGCCGAGCAACTCGACGTCCCCGCCCTCACGCCGCGATACGGTCGCGTGCAGGTGCACCGACGGCGAACCGTCTTCGAACGAAATGTTGCCGGTTAGATTCACGATGTCGGCCGGGGTATCGACCTGCCGCGCAGGCTGATAGACCCGGCTTCCCGGGTCATACCCGGTGAGCTCACAGCTCTCGAATACGCCCACGCCCGTGACCCAGGCGGCGCCGATGCCGCGCTCCGCCGCGAGGGCAGCGAGGGCTTCGTGCAGTTCTTCGCCCCGGTCGAAGCGGGCGACGAGGTGGCGCACCTTTCGGCTTTCGAAAACGATCACTCTCGCGGTTCCATGAAAATCTCGCCGGTCAGCGCCCGAGCCAACGCGGAGCCGCTGCGCCCCGGGGTATGCCGGAATGCCGCTACGATCTGCCACTCAGGCGCTCCGAGTTCGGCGTTGAGCCCTGCTCCCGCGCCGAAGACGATAGCCGTACGCTCGCTGTCCAGGACGACCCGGGCCTCTCCCATGAGCTGGGCGGGTCTGGCCGCATTGTCGGTGAGGCCGAGGAGGACCTGGGCCTCGACCGCGAGCACCAAGTGGTCATCGAAGAAGTTGTAGGCGACGGCTCCAGCGAGCAGTGCCTGACTGCCCCACGTGACGTCGATGATGGTCGCCGTCTCGCGGAGGCGCAGCCCCGACTGGACCGCGAAGCGCAAATCGCCAACGCGGGCGTTGCCCATCACGTCGAAGTAGCCTGACCAGGCCGCCGAGCCGCTGAAGGCGACACCATCACCGGTCGGTGCGAGCACGCCCGCCCCGAAGCCGATGTCGAAGTCCACCGAGCCCAGGGTCGGGTTGACCGCGAAGGGCATGTAGGCGAGGTCGACGCGAAGGTCGCCGACTGCGCCGGCGTTCAGCCGATCGTCGGGGTCGCCGGTGAACGCTTCGATCCCGGCGCCGCGCTGAAAAATGAGGGGGACTGCGATGGTCGCCTGGAAGTGGTCGAGGAAACCGACGCCGTACATGATGGAAAAGGTCGACCGGGTCTCGACGACCGCGACCTCGGTACCGAGGTTCGGGTCCGTCACTACGAACGGCCGTTGAATCGCGTCGAGGTCGAGGGCGAGGGCATTCGACGCGTGCGGCAAGACGCGGGTCCCGCGCACGTAGGCGAGGTCACCGTAGGAGAGCCCGGGAATGCGTGTCTGGAGGTCGAAGGCAAGGGTCTGCGCGGCCACCTTCCCGACAGGGCCGGAAAGGGAGAAGAAGAGAGCCACGAGACCGAGAGCCAGACCGCGCACCGGGCGCCTTTTACCACGCCCCAGGGCCGGGCGCTCGCACCAGCGGGCCGACCGGCCCCCGGGGCCTTCGGGCGCACGGCCGACGCCCATTCGCGTCTATAGTGCGGCCCATGAGCGTTCAAATGCTGCGGGCCGTGAGCCCGACGACGGGCCAGGTTTTGTCCGAGCACCAGGCGCACGACGGCGCGGCCGTGGAGGAGCGCCTCGCCGCAGCCCGGAGCGCCTTCTTGCGCCACCGCCGTAGCCCACTCCCCGACCGGGCCGAACTCCTCCGCAGCGTCGCCGAGGAGCTTCGTCGACGGCGGGACGACCTCGCGA
>JAFDCW010000077.1 GCA_019312705.1 Deltaproteobacteria bacterium | reverse complement strand
GATTCGGCTTCCACGCCCGCGTCGTCGATGGCCGAAATACGGACCGTGTGTTTGCCCTCCGCGAGGCCCGAGACGGCCAGCGTGATCACATCCCCAGACACGGTCAGCTCGGTTCCGTCGAGGGCGCGGGTAGACCGACCACTACGAAGCTCGGCGGTCACCATGTCGACAGGGCCAGCGAGGCGCCGGTCGTAGCGCAGCGTCGCGTCGATACGCCCCACGCCATCCGCGCCCCGGGCGCTCGTGGCCGCGTCGACGCTGAGGGCCGGCACCCGACAATCGGCCACCCGGAGACCCGAGTTCTCCTCACCGCCATCGTAGGCCCGGTAGGCGTTGTCCGGGTCGAGGCGCCAGGGCTCCTGTCCATCGCCCTCGACGAAGAGTTTGTAAGAGTGAACCCCCGGGGTGAGGGCAAGGGTGATGCGATAGACGCCGGTTCCGTCGTCGACCATGCGGTCCGCAGTCTCGTCCCACTCGTTGAAGGGCCCCGCGATGTGCACATCAGGGGTCGAACCGGTCGCCCGAAAGGTCACCGTGGCCGAGCAGAATCCGTCCGGGACCGCCACGTCGGGGGTGTCTCCGTCGGTACCGACCGAGCTATCGGAGACCATCGAGGAGTCGTCACCGCACGCCGCCAGGGCAACGGAGGTGACGAAGGCGACGAGCAAACTGGGAAAGATGACCAGAAGGCGCTTCACGAGAGCCTCCGGCGAACGAAGAAGAAAGCGAACACCAAGGCCATGAGCCCGATCGGGGCCGCGGGGGAACCGGCCGCGGAGCAACCGCCATCGTCGGACGGCGGCGTCGTCGTCCCGCCGTCATCCGTCGTGCCGCCGTCGTCCGTCGTGCCCCCGTCAGGACCGACGGAGCCGTCCGGAGCGCCGCCGTCGACGATCGGCGGAGCGTCGGGCTCCTCGGCATAAGCGCCGCACGCCGGCCCCGCGACGCCCTCCCCCGAAAGCGCCACGATGTAGGCCCCGGCGCCAAAGCCAACCATCGGGATCGAACCGGCGTAGGTGCCGGTCCCGGCCTCGTGGAGCTCCGAGAACATCAGATCGTTCGCGAGGGCCTGGCCCTCGACCCAACCGCGGATGGCGCCCTGGCGGTCTTCGAAGCCAGCCGCCCCGAGGGCAGGCATCAAGCGGAAGTCGACGAAGACCCACTCCTGGGAGTCGTACCAGCCGCCGTCGTCGTTGCGCATGAGGCCCGTCCCGGTCGCGACCGTGAGGTTGTCGAGCAGTGAGTTGAGGGTCGCCCGGGCCGAGCGTCCCCGAGGGTCGATGATGCCCCAGTTGATCGCTTCGACGGTCGCCGCGTCGACGTAGTGGTGGCCCGCGATGAGGTCCTCGGCGCTCTGCACGAGGGCGCCCCGGGAGTCCGTGTGGCGGGCGATGAGGGCCCGGCGGATCCCCTCGGCGGTATCGCGGTAGCGCATTGCAGCATCGGCATCGCCGCGACCGTCGGCCCAGTCGGCCACTTCGCAGAGGCCGCGCACGGCGGCGAGGGACGTATAGGTGAAGCGACGCTGGCGCCCGTTCCAGTGCACCTCCCAGATGGACGAGTCCGCCGCGATGACCCCCGAGTCGTCGACGAGGGAGACCAGCACGTCAGCGATTTCGCCGGAGATGACCGGCCAGAACTCCTCGAGGACCGCCGCGTCGCCGCCGGCCCGGAGGTACTCCCCGAGGGACCAGAGAAAGAGCCCGAAGCCGTCGAACTCGATGTTGGGTCCGTCGGCGTTGCAGTCGGACTCTTCTTCGCCGTTGCCGAAGTACCGCGTGATCGAGATTCGGTAGGGCATGCCAACCTCGGACTCGTGGCGACCCCGGGGGGCCTTCAGCTGAAACTCGATCGCGGCCCGGGCCTCGGCGAGGTGCCCAGACCGGGCGAGGCCGGCAACCGCGTAGGCCATGTCGCGGACCCAGGAGATGTTCCACTGGGCGTCCACGAAGCCGAGGCCGGGGGGCAAACTCGCCAAGATCTGGCCGAATCCGGGGCCCGTCTCGCGGACCTGCCCCATGCGGAGGATCGCCGCCGATTGCAGCCAGAGGTCCCGCTGGGCGTCACTCAGCCCCGCCGGCGGCGTCGTATGCCAGGCGTCCCAGGCGCTCTTTTCGGCGGCGAGCAACGCGGCCGGGGCCCGCCCGGCGGCCCAGGTCCGAAGCGCGTCGACGTCGGGGCCGGCATCTTCGTCGAGGGCCCACAAGACGCTCGTCGCCATCCATACGTCTTCCCCGGGGGCGAGGGTCGCCGTCGCCGCGGCGAAGCCGGGCGCCATGTCGTTGACCGGTCCCGTCGTCGCGCGCACGTCGTCGATGTCCGCGCCGGACCTCAATCGCTCGTAGGCGCTGCCGCCGCCGACCGTGGTGCTCACACGGCCGACCGGGGAGAGCGCCGTGTAGGCGATGGTGCCTTGGCTCGGCCCGTACTCGTAGAGCGTAGAGCGGCCATCGTCCCAGCTCGCCTGCTCACCGTCACTGCTCGGCTCGCGACCCCCGTCGGCGTTCCCGAGGCGGAAGTTGAAGACGGCGTGGGGGGTGACCTCGACGCTGGCGGTCGAGACGTTCTCGTACCGGGCCAGCATCACGAGGGCGGGCTGGTCCACCTCGGTCGGCATGAAGGAGTAGGTCGTCACCCGGACGGCCCGCCCGGGGCCGACGTGGTGCGAGGCGCGGATGATATTGGTCCCGACCTCGTATCCGGCCTCGTCGAGGGCGACCTCCGAGAGCCACTCGCCGGCGCCGCCGACGCGGGCCCCGAAGTAGGTATCGAAGGCGAGGTCCCGAGACTCGTCCGCCGCAAAGCAGAGGTCCGGTGCCGCATCCCGGGGACCGGCGAAGCGATAGGGGTGCTCGAGGAAGGTGTCGAGGCGGCCAGACACACGGTCGTAGCTGGCCATCGCCCAGCCGTTCCCCGTCACCAGGCGCTCAAAGGAGCGCGAGGCGTCCTGAGCGCTCGCGCTGCTGGCGAAAGTACAGATTGCGAGGACCGCGGCCGCAGACCGAAAGAAAGCCATCATTGCTTTCGGTTGTAGCAGCCGAGGAACGACGGTCGACCCGGGGCGGACGCGGCGCTATGCTCCGCCGACCATGGCCGAAAATGACCGCATTATGGGCGCAATCCCTTTCCCCCAGGTCGTCGAATCGACCCACCGCGGGGAGCGCAGCTGGGACATCTACAGCCGCCTCTTGAAGGACCGGATCGTCTTCCTCGGCACGCCGATCGACGACGAAGTCGCGAACATCATCATCGCCCAGCTGCTCTACCTCGAGAGCGACGACCCCGACAAGGAGGTCATCCTCTACATCAACAGCCCCGGCGGAGTGGTCACCTCAGCCCTCGGCATCTACGACACCATGCAGTACATCCGCTGCCCGGTCTCGACCGTGTGCCTCGGCCAGGCCGCATCGATGGCGGCCATCTTGCTCGCGGCAGGCAGCCAAGGCGTGCGCCGGGCCCTTCCCCACAGCCGGGTGATGATCCACCAGCCCCTCGGCGGCTTCCGGGGACAGGCCTCGGACATCGAGATCCACGCCAAGGAGATCCTCTTCCTCAAGAAACGCCTCAACAACATCCTCGGCTACCACACCGGTCAGACCGAAGAGCGTGTCGGGCTGGATACGGAGCGAGACAACTTCCTCAGCGCGACCGAAGCCCTCGCGTACGGCATCATCGACCAGGTGATCGAGCCGCGGAAAGAGCACGCTTCGGTCCCGAAGGACCAAGAGAAGGCCTCGGGCAGTGAGCCCGAAAAGGCCAAAGACAAACCCAAGAAGAAGTCCAAGAAGTAGAACGAGTACTCGGGGCCGAGGGCGAGACCGGATCAATGCGCATCACTTTCGTCCGTCATGGAGAGTCGGAGTCCAACTTCACCGGGCACTGGCAGGGCCAAGGCGACTCACAGCTCTCCCCCCTGGGTAGAGATCAGGCTGAGAGCCTCCGCGGCCGTCTCGCCAGCACACACTTCGACCGGGTCATCAGCTCGGATCTGAGCCGGGCCGCCGACACCGCCCGAGCCCTCGGCCGGGAAGTCACCCTCGAACCGGCCTTCCGGGAGCTCGATGTCGGAGACTGGGAGGGCCTCGATCGCCGGGAGGTGGCACTGAAGTTCCCGGACCAGGTTCAGGTCCTCGCCGCCGGAGCCCGAGACGTGAAGATCGGCGGGGGAGAGTCCTGGGACGAGCTCTACGACCGGATCAAAGCGGCCTTCGATGCGGTGGTCCGAGACGCCACCGAGGGCTCGCACATAGCGGTCGTATCCCACGGCGGGGCCATCGCCGCGCTCTTCGCGGGCCTCCTCGGCATCGGGGAAAGGAACCCGCGGCCCCTCGGGCGCGTCGTCAATACGGCGTTGTCGACCGTCGAGGTCCAAGCCGGGGAGCTCACCCTCCGCCGATGGAACGACGCGACCCACCTCGGTCCGGTGGGCGCCTGGGCGGAAGAACGCCTCAGCCGGGGGGACGGCGTGGTGGGCCTCGTGAGCCACGACCAGCCGATTGCGGACGAGCCGTTTCCCGAGGGCGGGCGGCTGCGCGGGGGCCCCTCAGTCCTGGCCATCGAACACCTCGGCGAATGGTACCGGGGCCTCAAACACCTCTACGCGGCTCCCCTCCCCCAGGTTCGCAACGCCGGGGCGATGTTGGCGGCCCGCAACGACATCATCTTGAGCGACGCTCCCATCGCGGCCGGGGACCTCGACCGGCAGCTCAGCGAGCTCAGCGAGCGCCACCGCGGAGAGCGGGCCAGCGCCGTATTGCCATCGACCATCATCGGCGACTACGTGAATCGCCTAGTGGGCCCGACCAGCGGCGCCAAAATCGCCCCCCCCCGCCACGCGACGGTCACCCACACGGTCACGACCGACGAGGGCCTAGTCCTCGCAGACTTCGGCTGCTCTCCGCGGTCCTAACAAGAAGGCGCCGCGAAGGGCGGCCCGAGGCGGCAGCGCGACGCAGTCGCGCAGAGCCGACAGGCCGACCGTAGCGGCGCCGGTAGTGCCGCACCGCTCCCGTCCCCGTCCCCGCTCCCGTCCCCGTTCCCGCTCCCGCTCCCGTTCCCGCTCCCGTTCCCGTCCCCGCTCCCGCTCCCGTTCCCGTCCCCGCTCCCGTTCCCGTTCCCGTTCCCGCTCCCGTTCCCGCTCCCGCTCCCGTCCCCGCTCCCGTCCCCGTTCCCGCTCCCGCTCCCGCTCCCGCTCCCGCTCCCGTTCCCGCCTTTCATGGGCGCGCCCCTCTCCCTCTGGCCCCATGGCCCGATCCGGGCTAATAGCCGCCCACGATGGCGTCCCTGAAGCTCTCGGGTATCGAGAAGAAGCTCGGCAAGAACGCCGTCCTGCGGGGGATCGACCTCGAGGTCATGGACGGGCAGCTCGTCGTTCTGGTCGGGCCGAGTGGCTGCGGCAAGAGCACCTTGCTCCGGACCATCGCCGGCCTCGAGCTTCCCGACGCGGGCACCATCGCCATCGGAGACCGGGAGGTGACCAAACTCCCCCCCCGGGCCCGCGACATCGCCATGGTCTTCCAGAGCTACGCGCTCTACCCCCACCTCACCGTCCGGGACAACCTCGCCTTCGGCCTGAAGCTCAGGGGCGAATCCCCCGAGCTCATCTCGAAGCGCATCAAGGACGTTTCCGCGATGCTCGGCCTGGGGGACCTCCTCCAACGCTACCCACGGCAGCTCTCCGGCGGCCAGCGCCAGCGCGTGGCCATGGGCCGCGCCATCACCCGGCGCGCTACCCTCTACCTCCTCGACGAGCCGCTCTCGAACCTCGACGCCGCCCTGCGAGCTGAGGTCCGCGTGGAGATCAAGCGGCTGCACGAAGAGCTGAGCGCGACGATGGTCTACGTCACCCACGACCAAATCGAAGCGATGACCCTGGCCGACGTCCTGGTCGTGCTCAACGCGGGCAAGGTCGAACAGGCGGGTCCGCCCCTCGAGGTGTACAACCGCCCGGCGTCACGTTTCGTCGCCTCGTTCATGGGCAGCCCGGCGATGAACTTCCTCGCGGCCGAGAGCGCCGAGGGCATGGTCACGGCCGACGGCGTCCGCCTCGAACTCGACGGACGCGAGGCACCGGCGAAAGTGCTCCTGGGCATCCGGCCCCACGACGTGCAGGTGTGCGAAGAAGAAAACGCCGCCATTACCTTCGAGGTCGAAGTCATCGAGGCTATGGGCTTCGAGGCCTACGCCCACGGCAGGGTCGGCGAGGCACGCTTCGTTGCCCGAATCGACAGCGAGGTCGCCGCAGAGACCAAAGCGGGGGACCGCCTAGGCCTCACGGTACCGGCCGAAGCGGTACACCTCTTCGACCCCGAGTCCGAGCGCGCCATCCGATGACCTTCGCCGTCCTCGGCACCGTTCGGCGTTCCTTTGTGTCCTTGGTTCTGCGTCCTCTTCTGCTCGCGTCGGCCCTCGCGTTTGCCTTCACAGCGGGGGCCTCGACCGTCGCCGCTCAGGAGAGTCCCGAGCCCATCGTTCTCTGGCACGCCTACGGTCAGGCCGAGGCCCGAGGACTCCGGGCCGCCGTCGAGGCATTCGAGGCCGAGACCGGCATCCAGGTCGACGTCGTCGAAAACGCCTTCGGCGCCTACGAGTCCAAGCTCGAAAATGCGATCCCGACGGGCCACGGTCCGGACGTCTTCATCGACGCCCACGAGCGCCTCACGGACTACGCCCGGGGTGGGCTGGTCCGCGCCCTCGGCGAACCGGGTCTGGTCCCGCGCCTCGACCTCGACGCGCGCCACATGGAAGCCCTCAGCGTCGACGGGTCCCTCTACGGCCTGCCCCTCGCCCTCAAGTGCGCCGCGCTTTACGTGAACCCCGCTCTCGTCGACGCGCCGCCGACAGACCTCAGCGCCATCGCTGCCCTCGTCGATACCCTGCCCGAGGGCACCTTCGCCCTCGCCGTCGAGGCCGACAATCCATACTACGCAGCGGCGCTCCTGCACGCCTACGGCGGTCGGCTGCTCGACGACGACGGCCACTTCGCCTTCACCGGCGACGCCGCCGAAGCCACCCTCGGAACCCTCCGCGACCTCACCGACCGCGGCGTCATCCCCGAAGAGCCAAACGGCGACCTCGTCCGGCAGCTCTTCATCTCGGGCCACGCGGCAACGGCCATCAGCGGCCCCTGGCTCGCTCCGGCCCTCGCCGAGGTCGGCCTCGTCTACACCGTCGTCCCGCTGCCTCGACTGAGCGCCGAGGGCGTCCGCATGGAGCCCTACGTCACCGTCGAAGGCGCGTTCGTCTCCGCCGAAACCGAAGCCCCGGACCTCGCGACCCAGCTGGTGAACTTCCTCGCGAGCCGCACAGGCTCGCTGCCCCGGGCGACCATCGGCGGCCAGGTCGTCGCCTCGCGCACGGCCTGGCAGGACCCGGCGTTGGCGGGCGACGCCACGCTCCTCGCCTTCCGAACGGCCGCCGCCCGCGGCCGCGTGATGCCGACCCACCCCTCCCAGCAATTGGTCTGGGAGCCCGCCAAGCGCGCCCTCCGGAAGGTGCTCCGCGGAGACTTCGAGCCCAGCGCGGCTCTGGAAGAGGCTCAGCACCGCTTCGACCAACTCACCCGCCCCGTCCCCGGGCCCCGGGATCCGACCTTCATCCTCGCGGGCCTCGGCTTCGCGATGCTGCTCTTCGTCCTCTACTCCATCCGGCGCCTCCGCGACGATACCTTTCGGGCCGAGCTCCGGGCCTCGCGCCCCGCCTACGCGTGGGTCACCCACGCCGCCGTCGCCGTCGGCCTCCTGGTGATCGCCCCCCTGGTCGTCGGCGCCCTCACCTCTCTCTTCGCGGGACGCGGGACCGACCTCCACTACGCCGGCCTCGCCAACTACACAGACATCCTGACCGCCCAGGGCGGTGAGCTCTTCGGCTCGGGATCGTTCTACCTCGTGCTCCTGGTGACGGTGCTCTGGACGGTGCTCAACGTGGGCCTGCACGTCATCATCGGCGTAGCCCTGGCGATGCTCCTGAACCGACCGAGCCTTCGTTTTCGCGCCGCCTATCGGGTGCTCCTGATCCTTCCCTGGGCCGTGCCGAACTATGTGACCGCGCTCTCGTGGAAGGGCATGTTCCATCGGCAGTTCGGGGCGATCAACGCCATGCTCGATGCCATCGGGGCCGAGCCGGTGAGCTTCTTCGGAAGCTTCGCGACCGCCTTCGGGGCCAACGTGATCACCAACGTTTGGCTAGGCTTCCCCTTCATGATGGTCGTCACCCTGGGCGCGTTGTCGGCCATCCCCGACGACCTCTACGAGGCCGCCGACGTCGACGGCGCGACCCGATGGCAGCGCTTCAAGCTGATCACCGTCCCGATGCTCAAGCCCATGATCGCCCCGGCCGTCGCCATGGGCGCCGTGTGGACCTTCAACATGTTCAATGTCGTCTTCCTCGTCAGCGGCGGGGAGCCCGACGGCTCGACGGAGATCCTCGTCTCCGAGGCCTACCGCTGGGCCTTCACCCGGGGCCGCCTCTACGGGTACGCCGCGGCCTACGCCGTTCTCATCTTCGGCGTGCTCTTCCTCTCGACGCGCAGCTGGGGCAAACGCGTCGACGGCATGGGGGCCACTTCATGAACGACCGTCGTCCGTCCGTGCTCTTCGAGGTTCTCACCCACGGGGCCCTCATCGGCGCCGTCGCCTTTGCCCTCTACCCGGTGCTCTGGGTCGTCTCCCTCGCCCTGACGACCGGAGACGCCCCGGCCCCGACGGCCCTCCCCCTGCCCACCGATCCGAGCCTCGACAACTTCCGGGAAGTCATCTTCCGCGGCACCGAGGAGACCTGGTTCTTCGGCCGGCAGCTCGCGAACTCCCTCGTCGTCGCCATCGTGACGGCGCTGACCGCCATCGTCATCGCCACCCCGGCCGCATACGGCCTCAGCCGCTTCCGCTTCGTCGGCGCCGAGGCTGGAACCCGGGCGCTGCTGGCGACCCAGATGTTCCCTGGCGTGGCCGCCGCCATCCCGCTCTACCTGATGCTCGACGCCCTCGGCCTCATCGACACCCTCGGGGGCTTGGTCCTGGTCTACGCGACGAGCGCCGTCCCCTTCGCCATCTTCCAGCTACGCGGCGCCTTCGACGGCATCCCCCGGGACCTCGAAGAGGCCGCCATGGTCGACGGGGCGAGCCAGTTCGGCGCCTTCGTCCGGGTCGTGCTGCCCGCTGCCCGCCCGGCCCTCGCCATCACCACGCTCTTTGCCTTCATGACCGCCTGGAACGAGTTCATCCTCGCCGCAACGTTCATGACCAGCGAGGAGAGCTTCACCCTCCCGGTCGTCCTCCAGCGCTACGTCGGCGAGTACGAAGCCCGCTGGGGCCTCTTCGCCGCCGGCGCCATCATCGTCTCGATCCCGGTCATGGCCCTCTTCTACGTCCTCCAGCGCCACCTCGTCGGCGGCCTCACCGCCGGCGGCGTGAAGGGCTGAGGGTCAGCTGGCGAGGGCACCGGCTCCGGCGCCGACGGGGCGGTCTTCGAGGGAGTGCCGATTGAGGGGCGCGCGGGGGGCATCTGTACCGGGATGCGGTTGCACAGGCCACCGAGGTGGGTCAAAAGGCGCCCCATGCGAATCTCACGACTTCCGCTCTTCCTCGCCCTGCTTCCCCTCGGCGCCAATCTCATCGCCTGCGGCGACGACACCACGCCCCCGACCGACTCCGGCATGGCCGACACCGGCATGGAGGACGCCACCGTCGAAGACACCTCGAGGCCCCCACCCCTGCCCGACGTGTGTGTGAGCCCGATCGCCGTGACCGGCGAGATCGGCACTTCGACCGTCTCCGGTGACACCTCGATGGTCGAGGCCCGCCCCCGGGACCTCGGCGGTGACTGCGGCAATACCAGCGCGGCCCGCTTCGCCCCGCAGGAGGTCATCGCCTACACCGTGCCCGGCACGGGCGAGCTCGGCGTGGCCTTCACCCTCGACACCGCCGGCACCGACGAAAACTTCGCGGCGGTAGTTCAGGTGCGCGGCGCCTGCGATGAGATTCCCGGCGCCGGCACTTGCTATGGTGCTGAGGAAAACCAGCCGGGCATCCCCGCCCGCGGGGGAGTCCTCGCCAACGGCGGCGACGTGATCTACTTCATCGTCACCGGTTGGGCCGAAGCCATGACGCCGGCCACGGGGAGCGGCGCTTGGCAGATGGACATCACCGCCGGCCCCAATGAGGCCCCGACCCTCGTATCCGGCCAGCTCTCCAACGTCGGAGGCTCCCTCGAGGTGGCGCTCTCCACGATGGACGACACCGGCGTCGAGACCTACCGCATGGAGCTCCAGGGCGCCGACGGCATGGGCATCGACGTCAACGAGGACGGCATGGTCAACGAAGGGGACTGGGTCATCGGCGGGTTCAGAGAGGAATCTCAGCCCGCATTCGTTGGGACCGGCCGCTGGACCGACATGTTCGCCGTGCTCCCAGGCACCGTGACCGTCACCCAGGCCGAGGTCGCCGTCCGCGACGTCTTCAACGCCGAGAGCGTGCCGATGACCTTGACGATTGGCGACGCTCCCAGCGTCGGCGCCGCTTGCGACGCCACGACGTACTGCGCCCTCGAGCTCACTTGCGTCTCCGACGTGTGCGCGGCCTCGACCGAGTCCACCACGGTCTGCGCCACCGCGACGGCCCTGACCATCACCGAGCCTACCGACACGACGACGAGCACCACTGTGAGCGGCACCATCCCCGCTGGCACCGGCGCCCTCACCCCCGGCTGCACCAACGCGGTCGGCCCCGAGGTCATCTACACCCTCACCGTGCCCGCCGCCGGCACCGGCACCTACGACGTCATCGCCGATACCAACCTCACCGGAACCGGCGAGACCGACACGGCGATCTACCTGCGCAGCACCTGCGAAGACCCCACCACCGAGCTCGCCTGCAATGACGACATCGACCTCGATGGCGGCACGTACAGCTCGCGCTTCGAGCTCCTCGATGCGCCTGCTGGTGACCATGCAATCGTAGTCGAGCAGTGGTTCCCGGTCGCGACGACCACCCCCGGGGACTTCCAGATGGAGGTCTCCCTGCGCCCGGTTCTCGCCACGGGCGCTGCCTGCGACAACGCCGGCGCCGACAACCGCTGTGCCGCCGGGGCCTGTGCGGCCAGCGTCTGCCCGTAAGCGCGGACGAGACCACAAGCCATGAGTGACAACCGGCCAGGCCCCTTGGGGGACCTGGCCGGCTTGCTGGAGCGGGAACGGGCGCGGGAGCGGGAGCCGGAACTCGAGCGGGAGCTACCGCGCGTCCACGCTCATAGAGTCCACGATCCGGACGGCCTCCTGGACGGAGGTGTCGTCGAGGGTGGTAAACCCGCCCTCTGGTAGCTCGAAGGAGAAGCGAATCCCGAGAGACGCCATGGTGAACACCGCCACATCGCACACACGGAAGGTGTACCCAGTACTTTCGGGCCCGGTGATTTCGATCGTGCGTGTGTCCCGCAGCGCTGGCCCGAGGTGGGCAGCCAGCTCGCAGTCTTCGACGTAGCCGATGAGGTCCACCATGGTCCCGTGGCGCATGTGCGCGGAGTCGGCGGCCAGGAGCTGGGTGAACTCGACCCGCGCCTCCGCCTCACCGAGACGGGTCAACGCGAGAAACAGGGCATGGCGTACGTTGTCGTCCCGTGCTCCCTCGAGATGGCGCCGCAGCAGCCTGCGTTGGGCCGGTCCGCCCACACGACCGAGCGTTCGTACGAGGCTCGCCCGCATGCCGGGCTCCAGCTCCCGGTCCATCGCTACGACGAGATCCGAAAGGTGGTCCGGCGTCGCGCAGTACTGGAGCACGTGAAAAGCCAGAACCCTGTTGTCGCGCTCCGGATCGTCGAACGCGCTCACCACCACAGAGCACAGAGACGCGTGGGGAAACTGGCCCACGAGCTCGAGCACGCGCAGGCGTACCTCGGCGTCTGGGTGCCCGGCCAGCTCCCTGAGCACCGGCTGCGCGGCGGACCCGAGCTGGGCGGCGATCACCTCGGAGAGCACCTGTGGCGTCGGGGGCGCCCCTTGCGTGCTCTGTTCCCGAAGAATCGCGGTACGCAGCCCGCCTCGCAGCTGTTCGGCCTCCGCCGCGCCGGGAGATGGACGGCTCACCCCTCGGACCGCGGCGGCATCGACCCGCGCGCAGACGTCCCGCGGCGCGGTTGGGCCGGGCGGCGTCTGCGGCGCGCCCGAGGGAGCCGTGGACTGGCGGGGTGTCCCAGAGCACGCGCACACCCCGACAAGCACAAGAAGCGCCGACCATTGCCACCGTGTCGTCCGTCGTGGCACCCCTGCCACATAGCGCAGAAGCCGTTCCCTTTCCAGCGGACAGCCGGGATCGCCCATGCTTCGGGCGAGGTGTCCATCGGTCGGGCGGGCACGGTGAGAGCGTGGAACTCGACGCCCGGGACGTCGACCGGCCCACCGCCCCCGAAGGCGCGCCGAACGTCATCTTGATCGACCAGCGACCACCTCCTGGAGGTCAACCACGAACCACCGGGCCAGACGGTCCGATCCGAGGGTCTGATCCAGTGGATGCAGGATCTGGCGGCGCACCTCGGTTGAGCCGGCGGATGCGCTACTCCAAATACTTCTGACTACTCGTTAGACGGGAATGGGAACGGGAACGGAAGCGGGAACGGGCCGCCTGGGGGGCGCCTTCTTGTTAGGGGCCTACCCCCAACCAGAGCCCCGCACCAAAAACACCAACCGCCACCGCAAGCCCAACCGCCGCCGGCCTGCGGTCCTCGGGCCGCAACCGCAGGCACCGCGGGTTCGCCGCCAGGAAGCCCACCGCGAGAAAGGGCAGCGCCGGGACCGCCTCTTCGAAGACCAAGAGCGCACCAAGAACAGCCGCGAAGCCCACGGCGAGACCCGCGATGGACCGTCCCAGCGAAAGCCCGAGGGCTCGGGCGGCGGAGAGGTACATCGCAACCATCACGATGTCACCGAGGCCGATAACCGGAAACATCCCGTCCTGCCCCGGCATCGCCCAGGAGATTGTCAGAACGCCGAGCAAACGTTCATTCGAGACGATCTGCGCCGTCACTCCTCGCGGCGAGAGCACGCTGTAGAGGTCAGCGAGGGTCGTCACCGAGCCGACGACGAGGAGATGGCCCGCGTCTTCGATGCGGCCCCCGACGAGGGCACCGGTGAGGGCGCCGGCGCCGAGGAGCAGCGCCGCGATTGCCGCTGCAAGGGCGACTTCGGGCAGAGCTCCGCCGTAGACCGCGAGCAGAGCGAGGACCGGGATCGTCAACAAGAGCCCGAGGGCTCGCGTCTTCCCGAGGGTCGGTGCCGTCGCGCCGCACCCGACGGCGGCACCGGCAACCATGGCGAAGGCCACCGCAAACCCGATGCGCGCTTCGACGACTAGGACGGGCGCGACGACGGCAAAGGCGACCTGAACGACAAGGGACGCGCCGAGGGCCGCCGCGAAGGGCCGCACCGTCGCTGGCCTCAGCTGCGCTTCTCAGCCGCCAGGCTCTTCTTCGAACCGAAGGCGATTTGCTCGAGGCGCTCGACGTCGACGACCTCGATGAGGTCCGGGCTCACCTTGAGGGCGCCTTCGCGTTCGAGGTACGCGAGACCTCGGGAGATCTCCTCCCGAACCGTACCGAGGCGGCCCGCGACGGTCTCCGTCGTCAAGTCGCGGACCAGATTACGGGCGTCTTCACCACGCGTCGTCCGGCGGGCGACGAGGGTGCTGATAAACGAGGCCAGACGAGCCGGCACTGTGCGCAAGCTCAAGTCGCTGACGAGGGCTAGGTTGCGGTCGGCGCGACGGGCCCGGAGGTCGAGAAGCGTGCGCAGCACGATTGGCCGGCGCTCACCGAGGCGGGAAAGCACCTCGTTGGGAATCAACACGGCGCTCGCGGTGCGCATGGCGATCGCGCTGGCGGGGTAGCCGCGCCCGTCGAAGCGCACACCCTCGACGATGGGCCGCCCTGGTCGAGCCAGGTAGAGGATCTGCTCGCGGCCGTCCTTGCCGCTCTTGGTGAGCTTCACCTCGCCGGTCCGGACCACGAAGAGCCCTTCGGCGACCTGCCCCTCACTGAAAAGGGGTGCACCGCGGGCGGCCTTGCGAACCTCGGCCGCGTCCGCCAACTGCTTGAGATCGGACACCGGCAGATCGTTGATTACCGAGACGTCGCGAAGGAGTTCCTCCGGCGAGCGAGGGGTAATAGCCATCGACGGGAGCCTAACACGATCAGGATGGAGATCGATGCCCCAGGTGAGGCATACTCCCCGGCATCATGGGGAGCACAGGAGACGAGGCCTCCGGTCCCCGCGCCTTCGTCGCAGTCAAGCTGGGGGAGCGGAGCTGGGTGGTCGATCTGCCCCGGGGGGAAATCGGGGTCGGCAGTGCCGAGGCAGCCGGTATGGTCCTGCCGGCGGAGGGGGTCGAGGAGCAGCATTTCATGCTGCGATGGGATGGCGAACGCCTGGCCCTGCTGCTCGCCGAAGCCCGCCACATAGTTTTTCTCAACGGAAAACGCCTCGACGCTTCGACGGAGCTCAAGCCGGGGGACGAGATCGCGGTGGGCGGTGCCCAGCTCGTGGTCGGGGTCGCCGTGGCGCCGTCGACCGCGGGCCGACGCGCCCTCACCCACCACGAGTTCCGGGAGCGCCTCTATGAGGAGGTCGCCCGGGCCTCGCGAGGCGGACGGCCGACGACCCTGGTGATGTTCGCGGCGCCGCCGGGAGAGGGGGGCAAGATCGCCGCCCATGCCCTCGCGCGATTCCGGGCCGGCGACGTGCTCGGCACCTACGCCCACGACGAGCTGGAGATCTTGCTCCCGGACACAACCATCGAGACCGCCGAGATGGTGATCGACCGTCTGCGCACCGAGACCCAGGCCGAGGCCGCCCGGGCCGGCCTCGCCGTCGCTCCGGACCACGGCGACAGCCCCGAAAGGCTGCTCCGTTCCGCGCGCCTGGCCCTCACCGTGGCCCGGGCCGGGGGCCCCCCGATCGCGTTGCCGCCGCCCCACAAGAGCGGTGACCCGCCCCCGGAGGTCAAGGATCCCGCGAGCCGAGGCGTACGCGAAGCGTTGCAAAACCTCGCCGACGAAGACGTGTCGATTCTGCTGACGGGGGAGGTCTCGAGCGGCAAGGCACTCTTCGCCCGACTCCTCCACAACACGGGCAAGCGGCAGGGTAAGCCTTTCGTCGTCGTGTCCTGCGCGAGCATCCCCGAAGCGCAAGAGGCGGCATTCTTCCAGACCAAAGCAAGCCAGGACAGCCTCTTGGTGGCCCTCGACGACGCCGGTGATGTGCGCATCGTAGCGAGCACCCACCGAGCCCTGGCGGGCCTGGTCGAGCGCGAAGCCTTCGACGCAGCCCTCTACGAGCGTTTGGCGGGCCACATCGTCGAGCTGCCCCCCCTGCGCAATCGACCCGAGGACATCATCCCCCTCGCCGAGACCTTCGCCGCCGAATATGGGGCCCCGATTCCGGTGCGCATGGCCCCCGGCGCCCTCGCCCGGCTGCGCAGCCACCCCTGGCCCGGCAACGTGCTCGAACTCCGAAACGCCATGGAGCGGGCCGTGCGCTTGGCCAACGGCGCCGAAATCCTCGCCGACCACCTTCCGGTCGATGCCCTCCCCGCATCCGGCGATGGCCGCCTCCGGGAACACGTCGACTCCGTCGAGCGCGACGCCATCATCAAGGCCCTCGCAGACTCGAACTACAACCAAACCCACGCCGCCAAGCGCCTCGGCGTCAGCCGCCGAGCCCTCATCTACAAGATGGAAAAGTACGGCCTGAAACCTCCCCCCGGCCAAGCCCGCCGCGGCTAAACAGCATCGCCTGGAGCGCGATCCACGGCGCGATCTGGCCCCGGTTCCTGCGCTGCCTGCTCACCTACGAAAAGTAGGCTCCGCGGGCTGCTCAAAACCGAGACCACCTCGCTTGTGCCTCACGCTCCATCCGACACTGTTCGGTCCCAGCTCGACCCCCGGACGCCGCGGCCGTAAGGCAATTAAGCAACCACGCGTCCCCAAACCAGCGCACCCAGATGGGGCTATCGCGTCCACTTGCGTCGATCGCCGAGCGCCCCCACAGCCGCAGGCCGCAGGAATACCAAAGGTATTTCAAGGCCTGCTGCGAGGAGGTAAGCCGGCGAGCGGCGTGAGTGGGCGTGATAGCCGTTAACGAGCTGCGGCCCGTAGCAGGGGGGGTCGCTACGGGCCGCTCGAACTCACGGGTGACTGGGGGGCGAAGGGGGGGGACGCCTACTCCAGTCTCACGCAAGGAAATGTCGTAGCGAAGATCGTGCCATGCGATTTCCCGCGCAGATCCGCTAGTCCGGACCCAGCCTTTGTCACAAATGAAACCCCTGGGGGCGAATTGCTCACGCAATTACTCGGGATACTCCTCTGTCAGATCTGAAACCGGCTCATTTCAGATCTGAACGACGAGGCGCCGTCCGTCTACTTGATGACCCGCAAGTAGGGGGGGAGCTCCGAGGTCCGCCGCCCCTTCGGCTTCGGGCTGCGGTTCGACCGGGGCTGGTGGGCCGAAAGCGGAGTCACCTCTGCAAGGACGGGGCTGGGCTCTGGGGGCTCCTTGCGG
>JAFDCW010000076.1 GCA_019312705.1 Deltaproteobacteria bacterium | reverse complement strand
GCTCTTCGCCGACCATGTGAAGGCGATTCTCGAAGCGGCGATGGAGGACCTGTCGGCTCAGACCGGGCGCGCCCTCACGAGTACGACAAACCACCGATTGAAGGGCGCCCGCCGCGTCATCGTCACCGTCGGGGCAGCCACCGAGCTCGCCGAAGAGGTCACGAATCATGTCGCCGGCAAGACCGGGACTCGCGTCGGCGTGCTCGGGCTCACCACACTCCGGCCCTTTCCGACCGGGGCGGTCGCCGCGGCCCTCTCCTCCGCGGAGTCCGTGGTCGTCCTCGACCGCTCACCGGATGCGTTGGCGGGGAGCCCGCCCCTGAGCCGCGAGGTGCGCTCGGCGCTTCCGCCGGGGGAGCGGGGGTTTCAAACCGCGATCTACCCGCTCGGTGCCGCGCCCCTCGCGGCGGCCGACCTGGCGGCCCTGTGTACGAGCACGCTCGCTGCCGAAACGCACTCGGTGGTGCATCTCGGCCTCGCCCCCCCCGCGGCGCACAGCCGTTTCCCCACTCGTGAAGTGCACTTGCAGGCGCTCGAACGAGGCTACCCCGGGCTTGCGGGCGCCTTCGTCCAAGCCGATGCGCCCCTCGACCTCGCGCCGTCGAACGCGGCGGTGCTCTCGCTCTGGCAGCGCGCCGCAAAACCCACCGAGGATTGGCTTTCGGCATTGGCGAGGGCCGCCAGTGAGTCGGACCGTCCCCACATTCGCGCGCACACGTTCATCGCCGAAGAAGGTGTGCACGTCGGTCGCGTGACCGCCGCGAACCAGCGCTTCCGAAACCCCGGGGTGGGATCGAGCGTGCACATCGCGCTCATCGACGATGTGGGCGCTACCTACGCCGACACCCCTCTCAGGGAACTTCGGCCAGGCGGGACCGTGCTCATCTCGACGCCGCTGGTCGGAGGAGAACTCTGGGCCGCCCTGCCGCCATCCTGGCGCGATCTGATTCGCACGAAGAAGCTGGTCGTCCGTACGAGCGACGGCAACCTCGGGGCCCTCGTCCAGGCCGTGCCTACCCTGCTCGCGGGCGACGAGCCCGAAGAGTTGCTCACCCTCGATTGGGCGTCCTTCGACACGAAGTCAGCCGCGGCCGTGACGCCAAGCACACCAACGGCTCTCGAGCGATTCGGAAAGACCCGGGACGCCTACGACAACGTGCCGCACTTCTACAACGCGGTGTTGGCCCCGCGCCTCGCCGGCAAGGGACGCGGCGAGGCGGACCCCTCACGACCCACCGTCGACCCCCTCCTGACGGCCGGCACGTTGCCGTCGTATACCGCCGCGTTCCACGATGCGAGCCCGGGCAGGCGCCACCTCCCGAGCATCGACCCGGACCGGTGCACCGGCTGCGGGCAGTGCTGGCTCGAATGCTCGGACTCGGCCATCGCGAGCGTCGCCATCGGCGTCGGCCCGCTCCTCGATGCGGCCGCCGACCTGGCCGACCTGGCCCGCGAGCCCGGCGGTGTACGCGACGACGTGAGCGCCAAGCTGCGCCGAGCACACTCGAAGCTGGCGGCCCGCATCGACGTGATGGTGGCCAAGGCAGGCCCGGGTACGACTCCCAAAGACGTAGCGCCCGAAGCGTTTGCTTGGCTCGTCGACAAGATGGGCATCTCGGCCGAGGACAAGCCCGAGTATCAAAAGGCCTTCGACCGAACGGCCAAGGAACTCGCACGCCTGCCCGTCTCGGTGACGGACGTATTCTGGAGGGCGCCCCACCGTGAGAAGAAGGGCACCGGCGAGTACGTGATGCTCGCCGTCGATGCCCGGTCGTGCCAGGCGTGCGGCGGCTGCGTTACGGCATGCGCAGAAGAAGCTGTCGCGATGGTCCCCCAGACCGACGAAGTCGTGCGGCAGACCGAAGAGCTCCACCGGCTCTGGAGCCGTCTTCCAGACACCTCAGGCGGCACCATCGCGCGCGCGTCGGCGGCGGACGAAGTGGGACCGCTCCCGGCGCTCCTGATGTCACGGCATTGCGCCGGAGCGCTGACCGGCGGCGATTTTGCGGAAGCCGGGTCTGGCGAACGCTTGGCGCTGCGTCTCGTCGCGGCCGCCTTCGAGCATCGCTCAGAGCGGCGCCTCGTGGCCCAGCTCGAGCAGCTGACGGACCAGAAAGGTCGCGTACGCGGCGAGATTCAGGCCGCCCTCGCCGCATCGTTGTCGAGCGACGATCTCTCGGCCCTCGACGAGGCGCTGACCGCGGTGCCCGGTCGTCCGAAGAATCTCGGAGCGCTCGTTTCTCGGCTCGATGAGCTGGGGGTGCGCAATACCGTCGACCGCGACCGGGTCCAGGCCCTGGTCACCGTGGCGAAGGAGTTGGAGGCCCAGGAAGACGCGGTCCGGTCGGGAGCGGACGGCCTGGGCCGTGCCCGCTTTGGAATCGTCCTCGCGGGCGAATCGGTGGGGCAGTGGGCCGCACGCTTCCCCCGCAATCCCTTCGCCGCCCCGGTCGCCGTGGACCTCATGGGCAACGGACCGGAGCTGGCCATGGGGCTGCTCGCCGGGCTGAATGCAGACTGCGTCGAAGAGGCTCGAACGTGCCGCCGGGCTGAGCTCCTGCTTCAGAAGCCTTCGGACCTCGAGCCGAAGCTCCGGGAGCTCGGCGACCTCGGCTGGCGCGATCTTTCCCCCGAGGAACACGCCGGCCGCCCTCCCCTGCTCGTCGTCGTGGGCCCGGAAGCCCTCTCTGAGCAGGCCCTCCCGGGGCTGTCCAAGCTTCTCGCCGGAGACCAGGACATCAAGGTGCTGCTCATGGACGGTCGGGATCGCCTCGCGGCCGCGTCCGACCCGGTGATGTTCGCCCTGGCTCATCGCCGGGCCTTCGTCTTGTCGACGTCCATCGCCCACCCGCGGCATCTCTTCGATGGCCTCGACGCCGCGCTGCTCTTTCAGGGGCCGGCCCTCATCCACATTCACACGCCGAGCCCTTCGGCCCACGGCTTCTCCCCGGACCGGACCGTCGAACACGCTCACTCCGCCGTGACCTCGAGGGTGCAACCGCTGCTCCGCTACGACCCGAGCCGGCCAGGGGTCTACGGCGCCCGCCTTTCACTCGAGGGCAATGCTCAGCCCGAGCGTGTTTGGGCTACGGACGAGGATGGGCGGCCCCATACCCCGGCCCGGTGGGCGCTCTCCGAGGGGCGTTTCGCGAGCTCGTTCGTGGCCATCGCCGCTGGCGCCCAGGCCCCGTGCGCGATCGAAACCTGGGTCACCCTCGACCGCCACGAGCGGCACCGGCGGACGCCGACCATCGAGAATGGCGAGGGCAAAACAGTCGCCATCTCCGCGGGCCTCGCCGAGTTGTCGTGGGAGCGATACGAGAACTTCCGCACTCTCCAGGAACTCGCAGGCCTGGTCACGCCCTTCACCGAGTCCGTTCGCAAAGAGGTCGAGGCAGAGCTCGCAGCCGGGCACCGGGCCGAGCTCGAAGCGCAGAAGGCCGAGTACGAAGCAAGGTTGATGCAGCAGGAAAGTGATCAGACCGACGCCATGGCAGCTCGCCTCAAGGCGCGCCTGCTCGAACTCAGCGGATCGGTGCCGGCCCGGCGACGTGCTTCAGACGAAGTCGAGGGGTCGTGAGCCAGGCCGCTACGGCAACGGGGCTACCTTCGTTCAGCCACGGGGTACACCCGGAGGAGCACAAGGGGGCCACGAAGGCACTGCCCATCGAGCGCATGCCCTTTGTCTCCCACTACGTCCTGCCCCTCGGCCAACACATCGGCCGGCCGTCGAAGTGCATCGTCCATCCTGGGCAGCGCGTTCGAAGGGGCGAGCGCATCGCCGACCCCAACGGTTTTGTTTCGACGGCCTTGCACGCGCCGGTGACGGGGACCGTCGAAGCGATCGAGCTCCGGCCGCACCCCAACGGCAAGCTCGTCGAATCCATCGTAGTCGCCATCGATGCCTTCGCGAGCCAAGAGATGAAGGAGCCCCGAAAGCCGCCAGAGCCCGGTGGCGGGTCGGGGGAATCACCGCGAATCGACGGATTCGTCCGCCGCGTTCAAGAGGCGGGCATCGTAGGCCTCGGTGGGGCGGCTTTTCCGAGCCACGTGAAGCTCCAGGTCCCCCCCGGCAAGAAGGTCAACACGGTCGTGCTCAACGGCTGCGAGTGCGAGCCCTACCTGACCTGCGACCGGCGCTACGCACGGCTACATCGGAGTCGAGCGCAACAAGGCGGACGCCATCGAGGCACTGCGCGACGCCCTCGGACAGGACGACTCCATCGAGATCATCGCCCTCGAGGTGAAGTATCCCCAGGGCGCGGAGAAGATGCTCATCGACGCGGTCCTCCACCAGCGGGTGCCCGCAGGCGGTCTGCCCCTCGACCTGGAGATCGTCGTACACAACGTCGCGACCGCGTCGGCCATTACCGACATGGTCGAGAACGACACGCCGCTCATCGAGCGCGTGCTCACGGTCACCGGCGATGGAGTTCGGCGCCCGGCCAATGTGATCGTCCCCCTCGGCACGCCGATAGCGGCCGTCCTCGAACACTGCGGCGGCCTCGTTCCGGAGGCTCGCCAGGTGATTCTGGGCGGGCCGATGATGGGCGTGGCCCAGAAGGAACTGGACGTGCCCGTGGTCAAGGGGACCAGCGGGATCCTCGTGCTCACCGAGCCGCAGCGCGTCGTCGGCGAGCAGCCCTGCATCCGCTGTGGCCGTTGTCTGGATGCTTGCCCCATGTTCCTCAATCCGGCGCGCCTCGCTCAGCTCGTCCGCAACGAACGGGCCGAGGGGCTTGTCTCGCACCACGTGATGAGTTGCTTCGAGTGCGCCAGTTGTTCTTTCGTATGCCCTTCGCACATTCCCCTGGTGCACCTGATCCGCGTCGGCAAAGCCATGGCGAGAAAGTTGGCAGCACCCTGATGGCGAAGGCGGCCCACAAGCTGGAGATCGCGACCTCCCCCTTTGCCCACGACGGGCTCAGTACCCGGCGGGTGATGTTCGAGGTGGTCCTGGCGACGCTGCCGCTGCTCGCGGCCGCGACCTACTTCTTCGGGATCACCGCCCTGGTCGTGGTGGCGGTGACCGTCAGCGGGTGCGTCGCGGCGGAGTGGGCCCTGGGCTCGGTCCGGCCGCGGGGGCGATCGTTGACCGACGGCAGCGCCATTCTCACCGGTCTCCTCCTCGGGCTCACCCTTCCCCCGGCCATTCCGCTGTGGATGGCCTTTCTGGGCGGTCTGATGGCCATCGGCCTCGGGAAAGTCATCTTCGGGGGTCTCGGCCAGAACCCGTTCAACCCCGCTCTGGTGGGGCGTGCCTTTCTCCAGGCGGCGTTTCCTATCGTGATGACCACCTGGTCGGCTCCGGTGGATTGGTCATCGGACGAGCCCGGCTTCTTCGCCATCACTCCGAGCACCCTGGCTCCGCCGCTGATGCGCTCACCGGTGGATGTCGTTTCCAGCGCTTCACCCCTCGGCCTCGCGAAGTTCGAAGGGCAGGTCACTGAAGCGACGTCACTGCTCTGGGGCCAGACCGCGGGCTCCCTCGGTGAAACGGCGGCCGTGCTCCTGATCGTCATCGGACTATGGCTGGGTTTTCGGCGCATCTTCGACTGGCGCCTGCCGGTCGCCACGCTGCTTTCGGTCGTTGTCTTCAGCGGCGCGCTCTACCTCATCGATGGTACCGCCTATCCCTCGCCGCTCTTCATGCTGCTGTCCGGAGGTCTTCTCTTCGGATCCGTCTTCATGGTGACGGACCCGGTGACCACGCCGATCACCCCGAAGGGCGCTTGGATCTTCGGTATCGGGACCGGCTTCCTCGTCGTATTGATCCGCGTCTTCGGCGGCCTCCCCGAGGGCGTCATGTACGGCATCCTCCTGATGAACAGCGTTACGCCGCTCATCGAGCGCTACACCCAGCCCAAGCCCTTTGGCTACCGGAAGCCCCAGCCAGAAGCGCCCAGTCCGAAGGGAGCGAGCTCCAAATGACGACCCCGGCGAGCAATGAGCCATCCTCCGCGCGACTGGTGCTCTCCCTCGGCCTCGCGGGCCTGGTCTCGGGCCTGGCCCTGGTGGGGGTATATCTCGAGACCAAGCCGCTGATCGAAGAGAACCAGGCCGCGTACTTGCGCGAAAAGGTCTTCGAGCTCCTCCCGGGGACGGTCACCATCGCCGCCCACGTCGTACGCGACGGAGAGCTGGTGCTCTTCGAAGGGGAAGCGGCCGAGCTCGCGGGACAGGACGTGGTCTACGCTGGCCTCGACGAGAACGGGCAGGTCATCGGCAACGCCATTCCCGCCCAGGGCCCCGGCTTCCAGGATACGATTCGCCTGATCTACGGCTACGACCCGGAACGCCGCGTCGTCGTCGGCATGCGGGTCCTCGAAAGCAAGGAGACCCCCGGCCTCGGCGACAAGATCGCCAAAGACCCGACCTTCCTCGCGAACTTCACAGCACTGGCCGTGGAACCCGAGGTCCTCGCGGTGAAGGCCGGCGAGGGCACGGACTCCAATCACGTCGACTGCATCACCGGAGCCACGATTTCATCGAAGGCCGTCGTCGACATCATCAACGGGAGCGTCGAGCAGTGGCTTCCGATCTTCAACGCGGAAGGAGGAAGCTGATCGTGGCTTCGTCTTCGAAAACAACGGCCCCGACCGAGCCGAGCCTCTGGGACGAGGGGGTCAAGGGCATTTGGCGGGAGAACCCCGTCTTCATCGCGGTGCTCGGTCTATGCCCCGCGATGGCCGTCACCAACTCCCTGATCAACGGGGTCGTCATGGGCGCCGCGACGACCTTCGTTCTGGTCGGAGCGAGCCTCTTGGTATCGCTGCTGCGTCACGTCATCCCCAAGCCCGTTCGCATCAGCATCTACATCATCATCATCGCGACCTTCGTCACCATCGTCGACTTCGCCCTCGCGGCCTACATGCCCGCGGCCCACCGCGAGCTCGGTGCTTTCATCGCCCTCATCGTCGTCAACTGTTTGATCCTCGGCCGCCAGGAGGCATTTGCCTCGAGGAACAAAGTCGGCCCGTCCCTCGCCGACGCGGTGGGCATGTCTCTCGGCTTCACCCTGGCCCTCGTCATGATCGGCGGCATCCGGGAGGTCCTCGGCAGCGGCACCCTCGGGGGCTTTCCGGTCTTCGGGGTAGACCCGTCGTTGGCGCCGGAGGGCGTCACGGTCTTCGAGCCGTGGGTCATCATGGTCTTGCCCCCGGGCGGGTTCCTTTCCCTCGGAGCGCTGCTCACCCTCTTCGCGTACCTGAAGACCGCGAGCGCAAAGCGCAAAGCGCGAGCGCTGGCGGCCTCGCCCGATAGCTCGAGGAGGACCTGATGGGCGACCTGGTCTTCATCTTCGCGTCGGCGTGCGTGATCAACAACTTCACCCTCGCCCTCTTCCTCGGCCTCTGCCCCTTCTTCGGCGTGACGGGTCGGCTGGACACAGCGTTTCGCCTCGGCCTCGCCAACATCTTCGTCCTGGTCATCACCTCGCTGTCGGCCTGGGCGCTCAATACTTACGTGCTGATCTACGCGCCCTACCTGCGGCTGATCAGCTTCATCGTCGTCATTGCGAGCACGGTCCAGTTCGTGGAGATGCTGATCAAGAAGCTGAGCCCGGGCCTCTTCCGGGCCCTCGGGATCTTCTTGCCGCTCATCACGACCAACTGCGCCATCTTGGGCCTGGCGCTCTTTCAGACCAGCCGCGGCTACAATCTCGTCGAAGGCCTCGTCTACGCGCTGGGCGCGGGCGTGGGGCTCACCCTCGCCCTCGTAATCATGGCGGGGCTGCGCGAAGAAAACGAGCTCGCGCCGATCCCCCGAATGGTCCGCGGCACCGCCATGAGCTTCTTCGTGGCCGGGATCCTCTCCATGGCATTCATGGGTTTTGCCGGCCTCTTCTCCCAAAGCTGAGAGCGTTAGAGTCATGAGTCACGTCATTGCAATCCTCTCCATCGCTGCCCTCTGTGTCGTGTGGGGGTGGCTCCAGCGCAGCAGCGGCTGCGATGAAGACGGGGGCTGCGGTACCGGGCGCTGCGGCGCCTGCCGGCGGGCGCCGAAGAGCGAAGACACCGAGAGCGGCGCCACGCCGGACGCGCCTTCGTGATTTCATAGGGTTATTGCCCTCCGAAGCGCATAGACGCGGCGGCCGAAAGTGGCATGATGCGCCCCGTGCGCCCACCCAACTCAGTCCTATCCGTCGTCCGATACGCGTTTCGCCTGCCGCCCAAGGCCCTCTACGCCTTCGCCGGGGGCGCTGCCCGCTCCGACGAAGGCGCGGTCCTCGACCCGGCCGTCGCCGCCCTCCTCGCCCTCTCGGACAAGCTGCGCTTGCCGAGCTTGGCCGAAATGACGCCCGTCAACGCGCGCCAGCGTCTCCGCGAAGACACCGCCCTAGTCAAGCCGCGGTCCGAGGCCATGGCAGACGTCGAGGACCGGTCCATCCCCGGCCCCGGGGGCCGACTGCGCATCCGCATCTACCGGCCCTCGCGGTCGGCGAATCTTCCGGTCGCCATGTATCTGCACGGCGGTGGGTTCGTCGTCGGCGACCTCGAGTCCCACGACGCCATCTGTCGACGCGTCGCCCGCGGCGCCTCTGCGATTGTCGTCGCGGTGGACTACCGCCTCGCCCCAGAGAACCCCTACCCCGCGGCTGTCGAGGACGTCGAAGCCGCCTTCATCTGGCTCACCGAAAACGTCGAATCTCTCGGAGGAGACCCGGAGCGGGTCGCGGTAGCCGGCGATAGCGCCGGGGCCAACCTCGCGACCGCCGTCTGCCGCCGCCTCCGAGACGCGGGGCGCCGTCTGCCCAAAGCTCAGATCCTCGCGTATCCCGCGACAGATCTCACGCGAAGTCACACCTCGATCAAGACCTTTGCCAGCGGCTACTACCTCGACCGACCGACCCTCGACTGGTTCATGGATCACTACATCGCCGACGACGAGCAGTTGACGGAGCCCGACGCGTCGCCGCTCTTCAGCGACGACCTCACCTACCTCCCAGCGACATCCCTGGTGACCGCCGGGTTCGACCCCCTCCGCGACGAAGGCGCCGCCTACGCGAGGGCGCTTCGCGATTCCGGAGTCGACGTTCGCTATCGTTGTGAAGACTCGATGGTGCACGGCTTCATGAACATGGCGGGCCTCGCCCCGACCTGCGACGCGGCCCTCGAACGAGTGGTGCGCGACGTGAAAGAGCTCATCTAAGGGCATGCGCGTCGCCGGCGGCATGGCGCTCTTCGCCGCCGCGATGCTCGTGGCGGGCGCCGCTCAGGCCCAGACCGACGATGATTGGTTCGGCGCCGATAAGGCGCTGCACTTCAGCGTTAGCGCTGGCCTCGCCGGGGGCGGTTACGCCCTGGGCGCGGTGTTCTGGCACGACTACGCACCCCGCCTGATCCTCGGGGCGGGCGTTTCGCTGACCGCCGGGGTCATCAAAGAGCTCGTCGACCTCGCGGGCCCCGGGGACGCTTCGTGGCGCGACATGGCCTGGAACCTGATGGGCATCGCAACGGGACTGCTCGTGGCGTGGCTCATCGACGTCGCCATCCGGGGCCTGCCGCCCTCACCGTCAACGGACGTCGCCACGATAGGCCCTCCCCGAGTGGCGTTCTGATCGTCCTTGGTTCGCGTGAGCGAGGCGAGGGCGAAAGGCCCTCAGGATTCGGTCGCGTCGTCGGCGTCGTTCACGATAGGCGCCGCTGGGCGGCTCTGGCGCGTCTTCAAGCGCTCGCCCACCTGGCTCACCACGTCGATGATGCCACCAGGTTTGCGGTGAGTGCCGCTCCGACGATCGCCCGGAGAGGGCTCCGGCGCCTCTCCGGACTCGCCAACTTCTTCTTCTCGAGCGTCGCTTGGGAGTCCCACAACGGGGATAATGCCAGAAGACACCGAGGGCTTGGTGGTGATTCTTCAAGTTGGCGGGAACGCAAAGGTTTCCGAACCGTGGTGGCCGCGATAGGCTCCACGCGATGAGTGAAAATGAAGCACCTGCGTTCGTCGACGGCTTCCGCTTCGCGGGCATCTCGTGCGGGATCAAGCAAAGCGGAGCCCCCGATTTGGGATTGATCGTCGCCGACGAGGTAGTCCCCGCCGCGGCGCTCTTCACTCGCAATACGGTCAAAGCGGCGCCCGTGGTGATTGCGGCCGACCGCATCGAGCGGGGCCGCGCCCAGGCCATCCTGGTCAACAGCGGCAACGCCAACGCGTGCACTGGAAAAGAGGGCGTCTCCCTGGTGCACTCGACGACCGAAGCCATAGCCGCCGCCCTCGGCGTCGACGTGGACACGGTCATCCCGGCGTCCACCGGCATCATCGGCCGGCGCCTGCCGGCCGAACATATCGAGGGTGCGGCAGAGGAACTCATCGCCGACCTCTCCACCGACGGCGCGGGACGCTTCGCGAAGGCGATCATGACGACCGACCGTTGGCCGAAGGTGGTGCATAAGAAGGTGCCCCTGGGCCCGGGGGTCGAAGCGACCATCGTCGGTATCGCCAAGGGCGCCGGCATGATTCATCCAAACATGGCCACGACCCTGGCGTTCATTCTGACCGACGCCCCGACGCACTCGAGCTTCCTGCACAAGGCCCTGCGCAAGGGCGCCGAAGATACGTTCAATGCGCTCACCGTCGACGGCGAGACGAGCACCAACGACACCATCATCGCGATGGCCTCGGGCAAGCTGCCCATCGCGCCCATCGGCGGCACCGACCGGGACGCCAAGAACTTCACCGAGGCCATCCGCTCGGTCCTCGAGGAGCTCGGCCAGAGCATCGTGAAAGACGGCGAAGGGGCCGAGCACGTCGTCCGCCTCGAGGTGCACGGCGCCCCGAGCGAGGATGCCGCGAAGAAAGTCGCCGAACGCATCGCCGGCTCGCTCCTGGTGAAGACGGCCATTCACGGCTGCGACCCGAACTGGGGCCGCATTATCAGCGCCGCAGGCATGGCCGGTGTCGCCTTCGACCCCAACAAGGTCGAGATTCGCATCGGCGACGTCGTGGTCGCCAAGAACGGCGTGGCCGCCGGCGCTGGCGCGGAGCAACGAGCCGCCGAGGCCATGAAAGAGGCGGAGTACTTGATCCGAATCAAGCTGGGCCCGGGGAACAGTAAGGCGCACTACACGTTCTGCGACATCGGCCACGAATACGTGAAGATCAACGCCGACTATCACACCTGAGTTCGCTCAGGCGCGGTAGCATCGAGCCCGATGCGATGCACGGGCGCGCTGCTCTTGGCTCTGGTCACGTTAGCGACCTGGGGGTCCCTTTCTCCGGCGACCGCCGTCGCCCAGGACGATGAAGGGCTGCGCGTAGCCATCTCAGGCGAAGCTGGCTGGCGGTGGACACCGCTCGGCCATGACTCGATCCCGCGCGTCGAGGACACCTTCCAAATGGGCTACCACGCGGCCCTGAGCCTTCAGATCGGCGGCTCGAGCGGCGGCTTCTACACCTACGCGCGCTTCGACGGTTTCGCGCCGACAGGCCTCGACACCTTCCCCTTCATGGCCGAGATGCGCCTCGGCTACTTCTCCAACGTGCACTACTTCGACGTCGGCGGCCCTCGGCAGTCGACCTCCACCCACTATCAAGGCACGCGATGCTACGGCAACAGCTGCTACGACCAGTACCAGCAGCGTACGACCCGATGGTGGGAGCCCGCGGGGTGGGTCAACGGCCTGCGCTACATCTACGGCGCCGGGCGTCTCATCTCAGGGACGGAGGTCGTGAAGGGCTCCCTCGATACGCAGTACGCCGCCGCCGCCGCCATCGGCGTGGGCATGATGGAGACCAAGTTCACGACCTGGTTCGTCGAGACCGAGATCCTCTTCTTCCCTGGTGTGCAGTGGCAGGAAGAAGATCGCTCCGAGTGGGGATGGTATTTCCGCGGCGGCGCCCTCTTCGGCCCGGTCTTCATCGACATGACCGTGCTCCTCGACCCGGCCATCGGCGGCGAACTCTCGATCGGCGCTGGATTCATGTTGGGAAATTAAGAACCGTTCAGTCGGGCCGGATCGCGCGGAAGGTGCGCAGGAAGTTCCCGCCGAGGATCTTCTGGATGCGCTGCACCGACCAGCCTTCGTCGAGCATGTACTGAACCAGCCGCGGGAAACCCACGCCGCCGTCGCGCAGATCGGGCGGGGGCGTGATGAAGCCGTCGTAGTCGCTGCCGAGGGCCGCGTAGTCCTCGCCGACGACGTCGATGACATGGCGCAGGTGCTCGATGACCATGCGGCCGTCCTTCGGCCCCCCAGGGCGCTTCAAGAACCCCGCCTGGAAGATGATGCCGACGACGCCGTCAGTGTCTGCCACGGCCTTGATCTGCTCGTCGCTCAAATTGCGCCACATGTCGCGGACGCCGTTTACCCCGGTGTGGGTGACGAGCAGCGGCTGGTCTCGGTCGTGGACCGCGACCACGTCCCAGAACCCCTCTTCGGCGATGTGGGCGAGGTCGACGTAGATGCGCCCCTCGTTCAACTGCTCGATGAAGAGGCGCCCGTGGTCCGTGAGCCCACGGCCCCCCGACATCAATGACAGGGGGCTCGAGGTCCCGCCGTAGCCGCTGTTCGACAGATGCACGACGGTGACCCGGGTCAGCAAGCGGTCTTCGATGACCAGGGGCCCCGTGGGCGACGCGTCGAACGCGTTGCCCCCTTGCACGCTCAGGAGCACTGCGTGGGCGCCGGCGCTGCGCGCCGCCTCGAACTCCGGGAAGGTGCGCACCACCCGCAGGCGATCAGCGGTCTGGCCGACGACGGCGGCGAGGCCCGCGATGTTCTTCTTCACGGCGGCGAGGCGGCCCTTTTTGCCCCGAAGAATATTCGTCGCGACGGACCACATGCCCCCGGTCAGTCCCCCGTCGAGGGCTCGGGGAAAGTCGAGGTGGCCGAAGAAGCGCCCGCCGAGGGCCAGGGTGCCGTGGCGCTTCGTGAGGTCGTAGCCCCAAAGGCGAGGCGGGATGAAGGACTCGATGTGCAGGTCGATCACCTCGGTCCCGCGCAACAGCTGCACGGCCTCGAGACTCACGCCCGCCCGGGCCGAGAGATCGGTATCGCTGGAGAGCGGCGGTAACTCGGTCATCAGTCGATGCTCATGCAGCGCACGTCGCGAAGAATGGCAAAGTTGTTGCCCTCCCAGCACTCTTCCTCGAGACCATCGGGGTCGACGACCACGTAGAGGTCGACGCTGTCCATCGGCAGGGTCCCGGTGCACGTCACCTCGGCGCACATGCCGACCGTGAGCGCGTCGGCGACCGGAGCGCGGCAGAGCTCGGCGCCGTCGGCGGCTCCGACCCGGAACGCGATCTCCGTGCCCGCGGCCAGCGGCAGCGTGCCGCGATTGCAAATCTGGGCCGGCAGCGTCGCCACCATCCCGGGGGCACAGAGCACCGAGAGCGGCCCGGCCTCGCTCGCCGCGGTGAGGTCCGCGAGGCCCAGGGCGTCGAGGGCGCCTTGCACATTTTGGCGGAAGTTGTTGAGACTCGGGTCCGCCCAGTTGGACATCCACGCGGACGTCCGCGGGATCTCACCGCGGTCGCCGACGTGGGTCACGGCGTAGGCGTGCTGGCTCCAAACCGGACGCGAGGCCGCCCAACGGTCCATCTCGTCGCGCAGCACCACGATGCCGTGATTGACGGCAAAGGTGGACGACGCATAGAGCGGGTCGGTGGTGGGGCACCCGAGGGTCCCGGCGTAGTCGTTCACGGCGCTCACGATCTCCGAGTGAAAGTCCCCGTCGACGTCGGCGATGACCGGGTTTTCATAGGTGGTCCCGCTCGACCGGGCGGCGCTATAACGGACGACGCCGGTCGCCCCGTCGTAGATGCGCAGGAAACACTCATCGGCGTAGACGGCCTCGGCGGCGCCATCGGCGTCGAAGTCGAAGACGCTCGACCCGGTCACGTTCGAGCTCGCGTCCTGACTCGGCTGGCTCCAAAGAACACCGTTGGTCGTGGACGTCGCACACCCCGCGGCGTCGCCGCCGGTGACGCAGTCCAGATCGAAGACCACGTAGGCAGAGCCCCCGGCGCTCGCGAACTCGCGGCGCCCGTCTCCGTCGAAGTCGGCGATGGTCGGTGCGCCGCCGGTGCCACCGCCGGGGATGGTGACCGGCCCGAAGACGATTGCGCCGTCGATGGTCTGGACCCGCGCCTGCCCCGACGAGATGACCACGATCTCGGGTCCGTCTGCGCCGCCGAGGGCGCTGACCGGAAAGTCGCCGAGCTCGGCTACGGCCACCTGGCCGCGGGTGGGCCCCGCGGTGAAATAGGTCTCGGGAACCCAATCGCTCATGGTCGGGTCCCACTCGAAGATGCCGTCGCCGTGGACCAGTTCGACCCGTCCGTCGGCGTCGACATCCGCGAGGACCGGGACCACCCCTTGGCTGTAGGGGCGATAGCCCTGAGACGAGCT
>JAFDCW010000075.1 GCA_019312705.1 Deltaproteobacteria bacterium | reverse complement strand
GGAGCTTTGCGAGCAGTCGGGCGCGGCCTACGGCCTCGCGGCCCGAGCCTACCGCCAGTACATCGAGCAGTACCCGAACAACCCCCAGGCCTACGAGCTCCGGTACAATCTCGCTGACGCCCTCTACTGGTCCGAAGACTACGAAAACGCAGCCATCGAGTACGCCGCAGTCCGAGACAGCAATCTCGACGATGCGCATCTCTCGGAGTCGGCCCGGCGTGTGGTCGAGTCCCTCAAGCGCATCATCGACGCCGCCGTCGGCTCGGGCTCTCTGACGCCGCGGGCCGATCCGCCCGCGGTCCAGGGCACGCCTCCGAGCGTCATGCCTGTCGCCATGCCCGAGCTGCTGCAGCGCATGGCCCAGGCCCGCGAGATCTACATCGCCCGAGTCTCGGACCGCGACGACTCGGAAAACGTGCGCGAGGCGTACGACTACAACAACGCGCTCTTGCTCTATCTCTACGGCTACTGGCCTCAGGCGAAGGAGCGCTTTGCGCGCATCTTCGACGAGCGCTGCGACGGTCCCAACGCCGACGAAACCGGGCAGGTCGCCTGGGCGAACCTGCGCAACATGGCCGTCGAGCTCGGCCAGGACGAAGAACTCGAGCGCCTCGCCAACGAGTACAATGCCCGCGCATGTCCCTTTGCCCCGGGCGAGGCCGCGGCTGTGGACTGCTCTGACGCAGCCAACTCTGAGCACCCCCGGTGCCTGGTGATGGGTGACTTGAACGCCCTCCGCTACCGGCGGGCCCTCGACATCTACCGGCGGGCCGAGGCGGCCAGCGGCGAAGAGCAGCGGCGTCTCTACGAAGAGTCGGCGACGGTCCTCGTCCAAGCCGTCAATGACAACCCGAACGACCCCCAGGCGCCGGTCGCCCTCGAGTACGCCGCGACGGCCCTCGAGCGCACCAGCCGCTTCGAGTCGGCGGCGCGCCTTCACCAGCGCATCATCGACGAGGTGGGACCGCGCCGCGGCGCCGACCCGGCCGAACAGGGGCGTCTCGACGCCATCATGGCCAACTCCTACTTCCGCCTGGCCTACAACGCGAACCGCTTCTTCGACTTCGACCGCGCCGTCCAGAACTACCAGCAGCTCGCCGACTCGCCGCGCTTTGCATCCTCCACGGACCCTACGATCGTCGAAAAGCGCGAAGACGGCCTCATCAACGCGGCCATCATCTTGGAGCGCCAGCAGAACTACGCCGGCGCCATCGCCTACTACCGCCGCGCGGCGGGCATCATGCGCGACCCCGAGTCGCAGCGGAACGCGTACTACCGGATCGCCGAAATGATGTTCAAGCAGCGCAACTGGAGCGGGGCGACGCGCGAGATGCGCAGCTTCATCCAGCGCTACCAACGGGATCGGGACGCCGGCGAGCTCGTCGTCCAGGCTTACTGGCGCATCGCCGAGGCGGCCCAGAGCAGCGGACGCAGCAGCAACCAATACAACTCGGCTCTGCAAGACGTGGTCAGCGCCTTCTCGCGCTCCGGCCAGGAGCCCGCGTCGCTGGCAGCGGAGTTTGCCGCCCACGCCAAGTTCCTCTTGGTGGACGGAGCCATCGGCGAGTTCGAGGGCTTTGCAGTGCGCCCCGGGCGTCCGGCGACGATGGCGGCCTACGTCAACGCGCTGAAGCAGCAGATCAACGCTGGCGCGGCCCAGGCCCAGTCCATCAATGCCGGGTACGAGCCGGTCTTCGGCTATCGCCGCCCGGGCTGGGCCATCGCGGGCTTCGTCCGCCAGGGCAGGGCCTATGAGATCCTCGCCCGGGCCGTGCTCAATACACCCTTCATCACTCCGAACGACCTGGCTCGCCAGATGCGGCGCCTGCCGCCGGATTCCCGGGATGACATCCGCCTCGAGATCGAAGGCACGGTCCAGGGGCTGCTCGACGAGAAGACGCGGCCCATCGAGTGTTTCGCGGTCGCCCGCTATGCGCTTGCGGCCCGTGCGGCCAGGGCTGGCAACATCGACAACGAGTTCACCCAGATAGCGACCGATCGCCTGCAATCGTACGGCGAAGAGCGCATCGCCGAATGCATCGCCGCCGCCCAAGCAACAGATGCGAGCTTCCAGGCATACAGTGCTGGAGAGTTCGCGCGGGCCCCGCGCGGACGAAACCTGCCAATGGCTGCCGACACCTCACCGCCCTCGCTATCAAGCCCGGAGAGCCGCTAATGCCGCATGCGCGTCCGGTTAAGGGCTCTGGCCGGCTTACGTCCTCGGGGCCGACCTCGAAATACCTTTGGTATTCCTTCGGCCTGCCCCTGTGGGCGCGCTCGCCCAGAGCCCTCACCCGAACACGCATGCCCTCAATGAACTATTTGGTTCTCGCATTGGCCTTGGCGCTGCCGCTTTCGAGCTGCGGCGATGCCGAGACCGAGTCTTCGGGCACGACCGGTGGTTCTGGCGGTAGCACCTCGGGCGGCGAGGGCACGGCCGGCGGCATCGAGGCGCCTCCGGGCAGCCGGGACCCCGCTGAGGACAACTGGGATAGCGACGACCCCGGCGGAGCCGCTGCGGGCGCGGACGACGGAACGGCCGGCGGCACCCAGCAGGGCACCTCGACTCCGGACCGGCCCGCCGAGAGCCCCTGGGGCGCACCGACCGCCGAGCAGGGCCGGCCTTTGCCGCCGCGGCGCCCGATGAACAGCGGCGCCCGAGGCGCCTACGCTCAAGGCGTCCAGGCTGCCCAGAGGGGCGACGCCCAGGGCGCTCAGCGCTCCTTCGAACAGGCGCTGTCGGCTGACGGCAACGCGTACAAGGCCGCCTACAACCTCGGCGTCATGGCCGACCGGGCCGGCAACGAGCGTCGGGCCCTCGATTACTACCGCCGGTCCCTCCGGGTGCTGCCGGACTACGAACGCGCCGCCCAGGGCATCGTCACGATTCACATTCGCCGGGGCAATGTCCCCGACGCCATCGCCTTCATCGAGCCCCTCGCGCGGCAGTGGGTGCGCAACCTGCACCTCCAGGCGCTCTACGCCGAGGTCTTGGTGCACGCCGATCGCCCGGACCAGGCTTTAGCCGCGGCGCGCACCGCCCTGCGCCGGGACGAGCGCTTCGTGCCGGCGATGGTCGCCATCATCAAGGCCAGCCTCAAGCAGGGGCGCACCGAGCTCGCCGAAGCGATCATCGATCAGGCCCTCGAGGTCGACGAGACCAACGCCGAGCTGCACTACCTCAGAGCGCGCATGCTGCTCCAGGAAGAGGGCCGCATGCTGCAGGCCCTCAACGAGCTGCGCCGAGCCGTCGAGCTCCGCCCGGACTACGCCGAAGCGCGCATGGCCCTGGGTATCCAGTTCATGGCCGGGGCCAACTACTCCGGCGCCCTCCAGCAGTTTCAGGCTGCCGCGAGCCTCGCCCCGACCCTCGTTGCGGTTCACCTCAACCTCGGCGATGCCCAGCGGGCCAACAAGCAGTGGACCCAAGCGAAGGCCAGCTTCGAACGGGCCATGACCATGCAGTCGAATCTCCCCGAGGCTCACTTCAACCTGGCGCTCATGTACATGACCGCGGGCGCCGACTACCCGGGGCAGTCGAACATCGAGTCGCTCCGGAAGGCCGTCGACGAGTTCAACCAGTACCGGTCCATGATGGGCCCGCGCCTCGAACGCGACGACCCCTCGGCGGCCTACCTCGAGGACCTCAACCGCCAGGTCGAGCGTGAGCAGCGGCGCATCGACCGCGACGCGGCTCGGTCCAAGCGAGATTCTGAACGGGCGGCGCGCGAAGCCGCGGCAGCACAAGGCGGGGGATAATGATGGGTCGTTTGAGCATCATGAAGCGGGCTCTGGGTTTTGGTCTCCTGGCCCTCGGCCTCGTCTTGGGCACCTTGGCGCTCACCCCGACGCGCACCGACGCCCAGCGCCGCGGCCGACGGCCCCGAGTGATTCAGCTCGACGAGATCCGCATCGAGGGTCGCGTCCAGAAGCCCAACGCCTTCTACATCCTGAACCGCTCGAACCTCGGCTACGAGGTCATGGATCTGCGCACGAGCTTCGTGCGAGAGGTCATACGTAGCGTTCAGACTGATCCTTTTTGAGATCGTGTCTCACGAGGGCTGGCTGACCTTCATTCACATCATCGAGCTCTTGTTGGCGGTCGCTGCGGTGGGCTTTGTCGTCGACCGATTTCGCGAGCTGCTCTTCATCGCGCCGGTCGACACGACCCCTTACCTCGCCGCCGTGGGCCACGCGCTGGCGGACGGCGACCTCGACGAAGCGCGGGATCTTGCCCGCCGGGGTAGCCCCGCATGGGTACCCGCGGTTCTCGAGCTGGGCCTCCGGGACGGCTCCGAGACCGAAGCCGGGGAGGGCGAGGCCGACCTCTTCGAGCAGGTCGCCGAGCTGCGCTACATGGCCAGCCGCCGAATCTACCCCCTCCGGGTCTTCGCCAGTCTCGGCACCGCCCTTGGCTTCCTCGGCGCCTTGAAAGAGATTATCTGGATGTTCTCCGGTGATCACGGTCTCTTGGCGCTCAAAGCCGGACTCGTCGAGAGCATCGCCATGGAGCGTGCCATCCTCGCCATGGCCCTTGGCATCGCCATCAGCGTCTTCAGCCTCGTGGCTTTGCGGATTGTGAAACGGGCCGCCATGGGCTTGATGCGCGACGTGGCGAAGGCCAACGATCTACTGGACCAATACGGGTACGGATCTCTGAAAGCAGACCTCGCCGGGGACTGACTCGTTGCTGACTCAAATGCCGGCCCTGTGATACCGTGGCGGCGACTTCGACTGTCCGCGGCCCGGGGGAGAAATTTCTCGGGAACTTCTGAGCCGTCCCGCGGTCACACGGTCTGAGACTGGGACTTCCGCAAGGCGTATAGAGAGCATATGGCGAATCCACCGCAACAGCAGCGGGCCGGGGGCGGCAAACCCGGCGCAATGACCATGGCGATGAGGGCCGTCCAGGTGGCCCCGACGGGTCCGAAGGTCCTCCGAATCGGCCTGATTCAGAGCGGCAAGATCGTCGAAGAGCGCATCGTCCGGAAGCGCGAGTCCGTCTCCATCGGCTCCTCCGAGAAGAACCACTTCATCGTCCAGGCTCAGAACCTGCCTTCGCGATTCGAGCTCTTCCAGCTCGTCGGCAACGACTACATCCTCAACTTCACCCCCGAGATGAAGGGCCGCGTCGCGCTGCCCGGCGGGGTTCAGGAGTTTGAAGGCCTGCGCAGCTCGGGGGGCGCTCGTAACGCCGGCACCCACCATCAGGTCAAGCTCAACGACAACTCGCGCGGCAAGGTCTCGATCGGCAATACGACCCTGCTTTTCCAGTTTGTCGTGCCGCCGCCGGTCCAGCCCCGGCCCCAGCTCCCGGCAGCGGCCCGCGGTGGTTTCGTCAAGGGCATCGACTGGATGTTCACGGCCTTCGTCGTGTTCAGCTACATGATCTTCTTCGGCATGATCGTGTTCCTCGAGAGCGCCGACTGGCCCATCGACCAGGGCATCGCGGCCATTCCCGAGCACTATCAGCAGATGATCATCGATGAGCCTCAGCCTCCGCCGGAGCCTGAGGAGACCGAGGTCGACCCCGACGAAGAGGTCGACCCGGACGAAGAGGGCGACGAGGAGGTGGTCGCCGATGCCCCTTCAAACAACAACGCCAACTCGAACTCCTCGGACAACGCCCAGGCCCGGGCCGAAGCGACGGCCCGAGTCGTCCAGCAGGCCCAGGCCCAGGCGGAAGCATTGATCCTCGGTGCCTTTGGCGAAGGCGGCGCCCTCAACGATGTGCTCGCCGGTGGCCAGGTCACCTCGAACGCAGCCGATGTCATCGCCCAGGCGGCCGGTGTCGGCGTCGCAACCACGGCCGGTGGCCAGCTGCGCACCCGAAGCGGCGGCGGCGGCTCGGGCCAGGGCGGCGGCCTCGGCAACCTCCAGCGATCTGAGGGCGGCGGCATGGCCGTCGCGGAAGGCGGCATGGTCATCGAGCGCGTCGTGCGCGGCCGCGTCAACTTCGGCTCCGGCGACGAGGTCGGCGGCAGCGGCGTCTTCGACCAGGCCCAGGTCGTCCGGATGATTCGCGGCCGCCAGAGCGCCTTCCGGCGCTGTTACGAGACCAGCCTGCGCAACAACCCGACCCTGAACGGACGTGTTGCCGTGCAGTTCACCATCCAGGAGCGCGGCAACGTGAGCGGCGCCTCGGCGACCGAGAATACGACTGGGGATGCGGCGCTCGCGGCTTGTGTGGTGGGTGTCATCAGGCGACTGCGGTGGCGTGAAGGGCCGGATGGCGGCTCCGTACAGTTCTCTTACCCGTTCATCTTCGCCCCCCAGAATTAGTACCGTCTGGGCCGCGATACCCGGCGCGATCCGGCCTCGCCTTCTGTGCTGCCTGCTCAGCTACTTTACGTAGCCTCCGCGGGCTGCTCGAAGCCGAGACCGCCTCGCTTGGGTCTCACGACCCATACGGCACTAATTCGCGAAACGTGGGTCCGGAGTTTTCTACGGGGGTATCGCGTGTGGGACTGCGGTATTTGGCGGGCTGCTGTGAATGCCGTGGGGCGGGCTGGCAACAGGTAGAATACGGGCGAAGGTCTCGTGATTCTCATTACTTCGGCCATCGCCTGTTCCGTTGACAGGGTGGGGGCCGGGGCTATACTCGCGCTTCGGGAGGGACTTGGTTTGATGACCAAACGGCGTTGGATTTTTGCAACGATGGCGGTGCTAGCCGTAACGTCGGGCGGCTTTGCTTTGGCGCAGGAAGGCGCTGTCGGAGAGGCGGTCCAGGCCCCCGCTTCGGAAGGCGACGTCGCAGTACGTCGTGAAGCGAATATGACCGGGGCGGAGCAGTTGGCCGAGGCGGAGAACGTCGTCCAGCACGGCACCCAGCTCAGCCGGCGGGAGCAGGCCATGCTCGACGAGGCGCGGCGCGAGCGCGATATCAGCCGGGTGACCTGCCTCAACGACAAGCTTACCCAGACCAACGCGAACCTCCGTACCGTCAATACCCGAGTCGAGAACCTCTCGGAGGCTGTGCAGGCCCAGGATACCAGCCGCCGCAATCACGAGTTCACCGTGATCATGGTGCTCGGCCAGAAGTTCAGCACCCTCGAGCAGGAAGCCAATCAGTGCATTGGGAACGACCTGTATGAGACCGGTTCCACGGCTGTTGTGACTACGGTTGACCCGAACGTACCGGACGAAACTGACTCGATGCGGCTCTCGCCTGCGGGCACCGCGACCCAGGGCCCCGACCCGAGCCTTCCGCCGCCGCCGATGAGCCCCACGATCTGAACCCTGACCTGATTCGCAAAGCTTGACTGACGTGGGGGCGAGCGGTACGGCCCCCCCTCGGAGAACCCATGCGTCGATTCGCCCCGCTATTGTGCGCCGCGACATTCTTATTGGCTGCTCCCAACCTCGCCGAAGCGCAGGGTTGGTTGGGTGACCGTGAACACGAGGCGGGCCCCGGTCTGCGCGTCGGCAACCTCGAGTTTCACCCGGGCCTTGGCGCCGAGGTCGGCTACGACTCCAACGTCTATTACAGCGATGCCAACGAGCAGGCCAGCGGCATCCTGCGCATCACCCCCCACCTCCGGCTCTCGACCCTCAGCCAGCAGCGCTCGGAAGACGGCGGCGAAGACGACACCCCGCCGACCCTCAACTTCGACTTTGGCGTTTTTGCTGCGATCAACCACTTCTTCGCCACGGCGGCTCGCACCGACGCGGACATTGGCGCCGATCTCACCCTCGACATTCTCCCCGAGCGCCCCTTTTCCATCAGCATTACCGACACGCTCAGCCGAAGCATAAAGCCGTTCACCGAGCCGGGCGCCATCGACAACAACTACGCCCACATCAACAACAACGCTGGCGTGCGTTTCAGTTTCGGCCCGGAGGGCGGCGTACTTCGCGGCAACGTTGGCTACAACTTCGGCTTCACCTACTTTGAGGGCGCGACCTTCCAGTACGCCAACGCCTTCGACCACGACATCAATGCCGGGGCGAGCTTCAAGTTCTTGCCCCAGACGGCCATCGTCTACGACTTCAATACCTACATGACGTCCTATCCGAACGATACCGGAGCGACGACATTGCGCTCGGACTCGGTGCGCCTGCGCAGTCGCCTCGGAGTCAACGGCGCCATTACCAACAATGTCTCCTTCTTGTTCATGGCGGGCTACGCCGGCGGTTTCTACGAGGTTGGCGACGAGTACGACGACTTCGTTGCCCAGACCGAATTGCGCTTCAGCATCGGCGAAAATATCAAGGTACCCATCGGATACGAGCGCGACTACCAGCGTTCTGTTTCGGGTAACTTCTACCGACGCGACCGCGGCTACGCGAGCATCGAGATGCTGCTCGGCGGCACGGTGCTCGTCGGTCTCGACGCCGGTGTTGGCCTTTACGACTTCGGCACCCTTCTGGACGCCTCGGGCATGCCGATGGGCACGGCGGGCGACGGCCAGCGCGAAGACATCCGCGTCGACGCTAGCCTCTTCGCCGAGTGGCGCATCCGAAGCTGGCTCGCGATCAACGGCAGCCTGGACTACGACGGGGACTTCACCGACTTCGAGTTCGCCAATGTCGGCGCCACGGGTCCCGTATTTGACCCCGCCGGCTACAACAAGTTCCAGGTGTTTGGGGGCGTGCGGGCGTTCTTCTGAGGGCAATGGCGCCCACTCACGCCATTCGCCGGCTTACGTCCTCGACGTCTCCCTGCGAAATACCTTTGGTATTCCTCAGTCGGCGCCTGCGGGCGCGCTCGGCGACAGACGCAAGTGGACGCCATTGCAGTGAATCTTGACGATACTCGCGCAACTAGACGACGTGTTTGGGAAGGACAAGCTCGGGGGGCTCGCGGGAGTGCTCCTGGTAGCGGTCTTGGGGCTCCTTGCGGCCTGTGGGGGCGCGCAGCACGCGACTGACATCCCCGACCCCATCGAGGATACGACGCTCGGTACGGGCGATGTGTTCGACGTGAACGTCTATGACGAGGAGCAGCTCTCCGGGAGCTACCAGATCGCCGATGACGGGTTCATCGACTTTCCGCTGGTTGGGCGTGTCGAGGTGACTGGGCTCGAACCGCCGGCGGTGGCCGCGCTCTTGACGGAGCGGCTGCGGGACGGTGAGTTCTTGGTGAGCCCGCACGTGAGCGTGTTTGTGCAGGCTTACAACTCGAAGCGTTTTGCCGTCGTCGGGGCCGTGCAGCGAGCTGGGAACTTCCCGTTTGTGGTTGGTATGACCGTGGTGCAGGCCTTGGGTGAGGCGGGCGGATTCACGCCGTTGGCTAGTCGGAATGATGTGACGCTGAGCCGCCGGGTGAATGGGGAGTTGCGGCGGTTCAACATCCGGGTGGGCGATATTGCTTCGGGTGAGGTGGATGATCCCGGTGTTCAGGCCGGGGACATCATCTTTGTGGCGGAACGGGTGTTCTAGGGTGAGGCGATGCTAATCGCCATAAACTACCACTACGTGCGGCCTACGTATGACGCTCCGCATCCGGGGATCCACGGCATCACCCCGTCGGAGCTGGGCGAGCAGCTCAACGTCCTGAGCGCTCTCGGGGCATTCGTCAGCGCGAAGGAGCTGAGTGAAGCGGTGCGCGGGGAAGGGCCCGGGCTGCCGGCCGTGTCCTTTCTGGTGACCTTCGACGACGGACTTCGGGAGCAGTATGAACATGCTCTGCCGGTGCTCGATGCGAGGGAGGTGCCCGCGCTCTTCTTCGTCAATACGGCGCCGATAGCGAACAGGACGCTTTCCCGTGTTCACAAGATTCATCTTCTCAGGTCCGAGACGGAACCGACGCGCTTCGCCGCCGAACTGAGCGAAGCGGCCAGGGGCGCGGGCGCTTCGCTTCCCGACCTGCCCACCGCCGAACTAGCGACGTCGCAGTATCGCTACGACGACGTCGATGTTGCCCGGCTGAAGTACCTGCTCAACTTCTCCCTACCCGGACCGTTTCGGGATCTGTTGGTCGACGGGATGTTCGCCGCCCGCTTTGGTGCGCAGGAGCCTGCCCTGAGCGAAGACCTCTACATGACCCGCGCCCAAATTGCGGAACTCGGTCAACGCGAGGCGATTGGCAGCCACGGGCACGAGCACGTGCCCCTAGAGAGCATCGACACGTCCGGGGCTCAAAGGCTCATCGACGAGGCCTCGGAGCTCCTCGAAGCCTGGGCTGGGTATCGTCCCTACGCGTTTAGCCATCCCTACGGCTCTGCCCCACGCCGAGTTGACGCGCTGCTCGAGCGAGCTGGGTTTAGCTACGGGG
>JAFDCW010000667.1 GCA_019312705.1 Deltaproteobacteria bacterium | reverse complement strand
TCGCTTGGGCCTCGGCGTCTACGAGTCGCATGTAGTGGGTCTGCCGGTCGTCCCACAGCTCCCGCGGGGCATCGTAGCGCTCTTGGCAGAGCAGCGTGTGCAGCGAGCAGCTCATATCCCGGTGCAAGCGCCGGGTGAACTCGGGGAGGTTGTCTCGCGTCGGCGTGACGTCGGTGTGGTGGTGGGTGATGTTGAGGACGGAGGAGTGCACCTCGACGTCGGTCTCGCGCTGGGCGTCGGCGAGGGAGTAGAGCCAGTTGTGCTCGACGAGGGGGTGCCACGGGGCGAGGAACGCTTTGCGAAGCGTCGTTCGCCGGGTGATGGCCGTGGTCGCCCCGGGGACGACGATGAGAGGTGCGCTCACGGGGAGCGTAGCCACTCACGGGGCGTGCCAGGGCCGCGAGCGCGAGATCACAGAGGATTGTCGGTGGTCACGGTGGCGGCCGCCGGCGGTCCGCCGGCGGGCCGCCGCTCCGGCGCCGAATGCGCTGGACGGACTTTGGTGCACGTTGGTCGGTTCCGTCGGACTACCGGCGCGTCGCACTCCATCCGTCGTTCACGGCGCCTTGTCGTTCGGTGTCCTATTGACCGCACGCCGGGACCCTCAAATACTCGCCCGTCCGTGCAGTTGTTCCGGAATGTCATCGTGGTGGTCTTCGTGACCGTGGGCCTTGCCCTCGGTGTCGCCGAGACCGCGCTCGCAGACCGGGAGCACCGGGTGCGCTCGGGGGAGAGCCTGGCGCGCATCGCTCGTCGCTACCGCATTCAGGTGCGCAACCTCCGGGCGGCCAACCGCCTCGGCTCTTCGGGGCGCATACGGCCGGGTCAGGTCTTGGTCATCCCGGATCGCGGGGTGATCTTCGTGCGGCCCGGGCAGACCCTGTCCCACCTCGCCCGCGAGAATGACACCAGCATCGATGCGCTGGCCCGTGAGAACAACTTGCGCGCCGGCAGGCCTCTGCGGGTTGGGCAGCGCCTATGGCTGCCCGGCCATTCTGCGACGGTCGCCGACGCGACGCCCCGGGATTGGGGCCCGCCGCCGGAGCCTGGGGTCGTACGGTTGCGCACGCACTCTGAAGAAGCGACGGTAATGCTCCGAGACGAAGGGGGCCGCATCCCTCGCCCCTCCCTCGAGGGCCTCGCCCGCTTGATGCACCGGGGCGATGAAGACGAGGGACCCGACGCCGCCGCGGTCACGACGCCGGAGCCACGCCTCGCGCTCTTGCTCGGGGCGATAAGCGATCATTTCGGCGGGCGGCAGGTCTATGTGGTGAGTGGTTTTCGCGAGGTGCGCGGCTTCACTCGGGAGACGAGTCGTCACGTGGAAGGGCGCGCCGCCGACATCCGTGTCACCGGAGTCTCGAAGCGCGCGCTCTGGGATTTCTGCCGGTCTCTCAGCGGGACCGGGTGCGGCCTCTATCCACGGAGCTCCTTCGTACACATCGACGTCCGGGACCGGGACGCCCAGTGGGTCGACTGGTCCGGCCCCGGGCGGTCCCATCGCTACGGCAACCTCCGGGGTCCGTTTCGCCGGAGGGGGCCGCGGCATGGGGTGGGGCGATCCGTCACTCGGGCCGACCTCGTGCCCGCGGAGGCGATCGTCGACGAGCCCGCCCGATTCATCTCGATCTGGGATTAGCAAAGACGCTCTCGGCGCTGGATTGACCCCTCTTGCCCAAGCCAACGCTGGACTGCGGTGTACGGTACGGGCACACCTGTTGGTGCTTGCTGACCGAGTGAACTGCTCTGCTTGACAGGGGTTTGTGGGCCGACTAACCCGACGACCGGTCCCTCGGGGTGGTCGCATGTAGGATGCGGTCCGACGGCACCAGAGAGGTTTCGTTCATGTCCCGCCTCGTGCTGGCACTCACGCTCATCGTTGCTTCGCTCCTCACCGCCTGTGGTGGTGCGGCAGCGGTCCACTACGGCTCCGAGATGAACCCCGCTGCGGCGTTCGGCGAGGCGCGCAGCTACGCCTTCGCCGACCGGGCCGAGCGCCCACCGACGGGCTTCAGTCGCGTGCACGTCGGCACCGAGATCATGGAGCGGCGCATCGAGCGGCGCATCCGTCGGGACCTCGAGACGAAGGGCTTCAGCGAGGTCCCTCGCGAAGAGGCGAGCTTCGTCGTCTTCTATGGCCTCGGCGTCGAAGAGGTCCTCGTCGGCGCGCCTAGCGGTCAGAACGAAGGCTGGGTCTCGAGCCAGGTCAACGTGCACAGCAAGGCGGCGGTCATCATCGACTTCGTCAAGGCCGACGACGGCGAGCACCTCTGGCACGGCTACGCCGAAGGCGCCGTGACCGCAGAGACCATCGACTACGAGACGGCCATGAACGAGATCGTCGACCGGATCATCAGCCGGTTCAACCCCTGATGCTCGAAGGCAAGAAAGAGCAAAAGGAAAAGAACATGAAGCGCTTTGTGAAAAACATTCGCAACCTGATCCTCGGTCTCGGCATCGCGGCAGCGGCGACGGGGTGCGGCGCGTCGATTCGCCACTACGCAGACTACGAGCACACCGTCAGCTTCGGCGACTACCACTCGTTCCACGTCGGCGAGTTCGACCCCGAGCCCCCGGCCGGCCTCGACGCCCGACGGGAGCCTCCGGCGGAGGTCGTGGAAGCGATCCACGACACCATCGCCCAGGAGCTCGAGGCCAAGGGCATGGCCCAGGCTGACGAGGCGTCCGCGGACCTGATCATCAACATCAACGGCGGCGGTCGTTCCCAGGCGCGCACTGTCGCCGCAGCCGGCGGCGCTGCGAACCCCTTCGAGGGCAGCTACATCGAGCGATACCGCGAGGGCACGCTCATCATCGACATCCGCGACCGCGAGAACAACATGCTCGTCTGGCACGGTTGGGCGACCGCGGCCGTCTCCGAAGACGGCGCCGACGTAGACACCGTCCGCGAAGCGGTCATTAAGATTCTCTCGGGCTACCCGCCCGGGTGATGGGCCGATCGGCAACGTTCGCTTCTGTGGCCTCTCTGGCCTCTCTGGCATTGGCAGCCATCGCCGGTTGCGGGGGCGGGCAGAGCGACGACGAGACCCTTCCGGTCCGTGTCGCTTCGATCGAGTTTGCCTGCGAGCCCGAGGCGCTGACTCTGCATCAGATCGATGGCACCCGGTGGCGCGTCGAGGGGTGTGGCCGCACCGAGGTGTACGCCCAGAGCTGCCACGGCGAAGAGTGCGCGTGGCTGCGCGAAGAGCCGCCGCCGACGGTGGCCGAGCAGTGGCCCGCCGTATCGCCTGAACAACAAGCGGTGATCGACGACCGCGCGGTTCCACCCGAGCCTGCGCCGCTGGTTGCAGCCCCGGCCGGCGTCGCACCGCCCCCCGCCGGCGCCGCCGGTGCATCGGCCGCGGCGGCAGGCACGGCCGCAGCCGCGGGCACCG
>JAFDCW010000666.1 GCA_019312705.1 Deltaproteobacteria bacterium | reverse complement strand
ACTCGACCTGGACGATACCCGGCATGATGAAGCGGTCAAAGTGCTTCACGGTCCCGCCCCGAGGCGCGAGCAACTTGCCGACGAGGCCCGTGGGCCTCGCCTCGCCGATGTACTCGGCTTCCACACGATCGTGAGAGCGGCGAACCACGACCTCGATCGGCGTGCGCTCGGGATCGTCGGTGCGGAAGAGGCCCCCATGGAGGAAGGCGGTGTGCGGCACGTCGAGGGCGTTTTCGGCGACCGCGTGGAGGGACGCCTCGGCCTCGACACGCTCGATGACGGTCGTATAGCCCGGAGCACCGACGAGGGGCATCGAGAAGGGCTCGCGCTCGGGCGTCACGTCGGGGGTCAGGTAGATCCAGACTAGGCCGTCCTGCTCCCGACACGGGAAGGACTCGACGCGGCGTCCCTTGGCGGCGCCCTCCCCGGCCAGCCCGGGCACGTGCTGACAGGCCCCGGCGCGGTCGAACTGCCAGCCGTGGTAGACGCACTCGAGGCGTTCGCCGCGAACGTTGCCGAGGGAGAGCGGCACGTTGCGGTGAGGACAGCGATCGAGGAGGGCCCCGGGTTTGCCGTCCGTCCCCCGGAAGACGACGAGGGGCTCCCCGAGGATGGTCACGGACCGAGGTGCCTCGCCGAGTTCGGAAGCGACACAAGCCACGTACCAGTCGTCGGTGACCCGGGCGACCGACGTGCCTCCCTTCGTCCGCACCGGGACGAGCCGCTCTTCCTTCTGCACGGGGCTCCGGAGTCCTCAGTGCTCGGTGACGATCACGAACTGGACCCGGCGGTTCTGCGCCTGCGCGCCCACGGACGTTCCCTCGGCAACGGGCCGCTCGCTGCCGAAGCCGCGCGATCGGAGACGCGATTGATCGACGCCGGCGGCGACGAGAAATGCGGCCACCTCGTTCGCGCGTCGCCGCGACAGCCGCAGGTTGTACGCCGGCGTGCTCTGCTCATCCGTGTGCCCTTGGACCTCGATGAGGCCCATCTCGGAATGATTGTTCAAGAACTCGGCGAGGACCTCCAGGGGCCGGTGCGACTCCTCGCCGATCACCGCGCTATCGGCCTCGAACAGAATCTCCATCGGCACTTCGTCGGAGGAGAGCTCGTCGAAGATGAAGAGCTGCCCTTCCTCGATTATCACCGTCGGCTGGGTGGGCTGGGTCTGCCGCGTGGCGCCGCCGCAGCCCAATAGAGCCACCCCGATCCCCCCGGCGAAAAGCGCGACTCCCAAATTCATGGGGCCATCTTGCCACGGGCCAGCGGAGTCGTCCCGGACAATCCGGTCGGGGCTCCGTCATTCCGCCGAGGCGTTCGCATAGACGACGATGTTCGGACCGGCCGCGACGCGCCGACGTCTGCCAGGATCGACTCCGCGGAGGCCGTGGTCATGACCGTCTGGGTGACCGCGAATCCTCTCACTGACTGTGGTTCCCGGGCTCGAGCAGTGTCTCGTTGCGGACGCGCCACTCTCCCGTTTGTCCACCAGCGCGCGTGACTTCATACGAACGAAGAGCCGTGCTGCCGCAGCCCAGCGCCGAGCGTTGCATGCTGATGAAGACGGTTACCGTTCCCGGTTGGTCCGATGCGACCTCGGAGTATCGCGGTCCGCAGTGGTCCGGACAACCAAGACCCCGCTCTGCCTCGCAATTCCGGCAGTGCCTACTGAGACTGGAGTCGATGCAACCATCGGCGCGCCCAACGACTCCCCGCCAGCACACCTGATCAACCCAATCGACGGCAACGCCGGGCGGGTAGTCGGCGTCGCCTCGGGGGTTCTCGCGCGCCGCGTCACGTCGATCGGAAAGGAACGTGTCGATGCTCGATTCATCAAGCCATGCGGAACCGGCGAGACCGACGACCCGACATGAGCGCCCTGCCTGGAAAAGCTGGACCGGTGCATGGACGGCCATGTCCGTACGATGCCGTGCAACGGCAAGCACCGCACCGTCGAGGCCGGGGTCGTCGAGCGGACACTCTGGCGAGTCCTCGGCAACTTGCGCGAGCTCACGAATCCCAAGATGAAAGTACCCGAGAGCCCCGTGCCACGCGGTCTGTCGTGCGAGCTCCATGCGCGCCCTTCGGAGCGCCTCGAAACGAGTGACCGCCTGCTGGCAGGCTGCGGAGCGAGGGGGTGCGACGAAAGCCCTGTCAGCCTCAGCGATGATGTCCTCGGACTCCACCGGAGGGAGATTCGACGCCTGGGGCACTTGCGCATCGGATAGGGTTTCGCCTTCTTCGAGTGGCCTACAGCGACCTTGGATAAACTGGTCCAGCCAGCCCTCCTCCTTCAGGCTCGCGAGGACCTCGAGCGCCTGGTCAGCAGGGGCGCGCACGCTCGCGTTGGGTGCGAGCGGGGGCCGGCCGATCGAAGAGCTTGTTCCCCCGCACGCAATGGTCAGTGTAGTCGCCAGGGCGGCCGCGATGCGCATCGAACACAACCTAGCAGATGTGACCTATTGTTGAAGCCAGCATGACCCGGACGCAGCGTCGGCGTCCGACCCCAGCGACGGACGGCGACCCCTACTTGCGCGCGCGCCAGGCGCGTCCGGTCGGCGTCTCGACCAAGCCGAGGACGACCGAGGCCTGAACAACTCCTTCGTCCACACCGTCGGCGGCGGCATCCGCGGCGAAGACCTCGTCGTGGAGGACTTGGTAGATGCGTTCCCGCACCTCGGGTAGCCGCTCCTTCGCGACCGAAAACGAGAGCACCCGGGCGAAAGCCTCGGCGTCGGGGTCGGCCCCCTTCACCCCACATGGTGGCCCGAAAATCGCGGCGCCGGTGAGAGGCTGCGCGCGTCAGTGCCACCTTGGGCCATGCGTGCGCGTGCGCCCCGCAAGCCCAGGTCCCCCTGGGGAATCACTTGTGTTTCTGGCAGTTGCTCTGCTCTAAACCTTGGCACCAGCCTTGCGATAAGGCGCCCCGTGACGAGCGGCCACCAAGCGTGGGGCCGCAAAGGAGAGCACGGAATGAAGCACCTTTTTGTGGGGGCCCTTTTAGCCTCGAGCGCGGCGGTCCTCTTGATGCCGTCCCCGGCCGACGCCTGTGGCGGCTTTTTCTGCGGCCAGCAGCCGGTCGACCAGCAAGCCGAGCGCATCGTCTTCGCCGTGCACGACAGCGGCGACGTCACGATGATCACCCAGATCGCCTACACGGGGTCCGCGGCGGACTTCGCCTGGGTCCTGCCCCTCGCGGCGGTGCCGGCGGTCGAGAGCCTCGAGACCTTCCCCCAGCTCGCCCTCACGGGCCTCGACGCCCAGACGGGGCCCAGCTTCCAGATGCCGAGCGACTGCGACGGCTACCTATTTGACGGCTCGGCCACCGGCGGCCCTCCCCGGGCCGAGGGGGGCGGAGTCGAGGTGCACATTCGCGCCGAGGTCGGCCCCTACGAC
>JAFDCW010000665.1 GCA_019312705.1 Deltaproteobacteria bacterium | reverse complement strand
CCACCGTCCCACGCTAGTAAAGAGCGTCGGCTGGGTCGTGAGACCCAAGCGAGGTCGTCCCGGTTCCGAGCAGCCCGCGCAGCCTATCTTTATAGGTGAGCAGGCAGCGCAGGAACCGGGGCGAGATCGCGCCGGGTATCGCGCCCCAGACGATGCTCTTTAGGCTGGGGGTTCGATGCAGACGTTGGCAAAGCACATGAGGCCGTCGCAGCAGTCTTCGTCCGTGGAGCAGGTCTCGTTCCGAATGCGGCAACGGTCCGGCGGGGGCGGGGCGCAGACGAGGGCGCCGGTGCTGTCCGGCCGGCAGTCCCCGCCGCAGCACTCGCTGCCCACGGAGCAGCTTTCACCATCTGGGCGGCATGCCCGCGGGGCCCAGTACGCGGAGATGTTCCGCGAGGTCGTCGCCTGGCCCGGGAGCCAATAGGGCGGGGAGCTGGGGTCGACGCCGGAGGCGGCGGTGTTGCTGACGGCGGTGACCCAGATCTGCTGGAAACCGTCCCCCCGGGTGCCGGCCTCGCCGTTGCCGTAGTCGCGCCGTGAGAGGTAGCTGAGCCAGAAGTAGCCACCCGAATCGAAAGGTGAGAAGCGCGGCTGGAAGTCGGTGGTGCCGGTGCCGGACGCGCCGTCGAGGCGGACTACGTTGGTCCCGTCGCGGCCCATGATGTAGAGGGCCGCGTTCTGGTCCTCGGACCGCGTGCCCGTGCCGTGGGAGAAGGCGATGCGTTGGGAGTCTGGCGTCCAAGTGGGGTAGCTGTCGGCGGTCCCGGACGGTGACGAGCCTGCGAGGGACGCGCCGTCGTGCACGATGGTGGTGGCGCCCACGGCGTCGGGGCCGGTGACCGGGAGCACGCCGATGTCGGCGTCGGTGAAGGCGCCACCCCAGTTGTTGACGTTGGCCGCGTAGGCGATGGCGCTGTTATCGGGTGCCCAGGCAGGGTGGGACGCGCTCGCGGGGAGCGTACCCGTTACGGCCACCTCGGTCCCGGCGAAGGGGTCCATGAAGCGCAGGGTCCGCGATGCGCCCTCGTCGGTGGAGATGACCATCCGGGAGTCGTCGGGGCTCCAGGACGAGAACCACCAATGCTGGGATTCGGGTGCAGTGATCGAGAGGGGAAATACGGTCGGGGGCGGGTCCCCGGTCAGGTCCTCGGTGAGGTCGAAGACGGCGCCGATGTTTTCGCCGCCGCCGAGGCGTCCAGCCATGTATCGTCCGCTCGTCGACACCGTGTGGCAGCCCACGCATCGGCTGCCTCCGACGGCCACCGGGGGGGTGGGCATGATCTCGTTGCGCGTCGCCGTGCCATCGTCGATGCGAACGACCCGCCCCGCTGCGATGTCCCAGTAGTAGACGCTGCCGGTGAGCGCGGCCCGGGCGAAGTTCACGCCGCGCGGGGTGCCCGCGATGAGCTCCGAACTCGCGGCCTCCCATCGGGTGACGGTGATGGTCGCGTCATCGGTGGGGTTGGTCTGGGCGAGGGATCTCCAGCCGGCCTCGTCGACGAGCCAGTCGTTCTGAAAGGTTGCTCCGTCGTGCACCAGGAATGCTGTGACGGCGACGCTGGGCTTTGTGAGGGTCACCCGGAAGAGGTCACCTGCAGCGCCGTTGAGCCACTGGATGTCGGCGGGGTAGACGTTCTGCGGCATGACCGCGCCGTCGAGGGGGTATACGAGGGTGGCCCGGCGGGCATCGTCGGTGGTCTCCGCTCCCATGAAGCGCGCCTCGTAGTCGGCGGGCAGTCCGGGGCCAGCGATGGTGTGCACGAGGCTCACGTCGACGGTCGCGGCTGCCGTCACGTCGCCGCTGGCGCCCGTCACCGCGGCTGTGATGGTGGCCGTGCCGCCGATGACGCCGTTGGCGGTGAAGGTGCCACTGCCTCCGTCGACGTCGCCGACAGTCACCGCGTCGATCGTGAAGCGTGGCGCTACCGCGGGCACCGTGGAGCCGTCGGCGAGGGTCGCGGTCACGATGTAGCTCTGGGTCGGGGTGGACCCGTTGGTCGAGACGAGGGAAGCCGTCGGTGGCTCGATCGCGATCGAGATGACGTCGGCTGTAGGGGGCCGGGTGTCGGTGCTCGTGTCTCCGCCGCTGTCGAGATCGCCGCCGTCTCGCGGCGCGGCGCACATCCCGTCGATGCACGATTGCCCCGAGGGGCAATCTGCGCTCGAGCCGCACGTTTCTCCTGGGCCGACGGGGTCCGCAGAGCATGCGCCGAGGGCGGGCAGGGTGAGGACCGCGAGGAGAGCAAGGAGGAAGGGAAGGGGGGAAGTGCGGTTCATCGCTTCCATACTACACTGTCGATGGAATCCGGCGCCCATCGGCCCCGTCGTGCGATGATGCAGTGCATGGGATCTCATCCGCTTGATCGGCTCCTTGGCCACCCACGGTCTCTCTGGGGCCCGGTTGCTGCCGCCGTTCTCTTCGCCCTGGCCTCGCAGCCCGCGGGGGCCGCCGCCCAGGGCGATTGGGACCGGGCCGAGGACACCGCCATCGGCGATCAGACTGACGACGTGTACGAGGCGGGGGGACCGGCGGAGGGGGCCGCCGACGAGGAGGGGCAGCCTCGCACCGAACCGCGGGACCAAGAAGCCGAAGCAGATCCGGACCGAGACGATGATGACACAGACCCCTCCACTGACGACCGTCGACTCTTCGGACACCTGGAACGCGGAGGGGCGTTTCAGGTCTTCGGCGACATCGGGACCTTCTTTGGGTCGGTCAACATCGCCGGCAGCATGGGGACCGTCGGGCAGACCGACGCGTTCAGTCTGACGCCGTGGTTTGGAGTGGCCTACGAGCTCACCGAGGCCCTGACGCTTCGCGGGCAGTGGGGGTTTTCGGTGCTCGGTCATGGCGACGTCAATCTCATCGTGGGTACCCCGACCGGAGGTGGTGTCGCGCTGATGGCGGGCAACCCCGTGCTCTCGGGACGATGGTTGCCGTGGGGAGGCGACGGGGGACCCGTCACCTGGGGCATCGACCTGGAGATCGCCTTTCCCGCGTCGAACGTCGGAAACGTCGCCGAGCTCACCGCCATGAACTCGGCGATCGGCTCCCGCGGGGCCTGGGATCTCTGGCATTGGGCGAGCGGCGTTTTCAGTCTCGTGCCCGGCGCGTTCTTGCGCTGGGAGCCGGCCGAAGGACTCGTGCTCGACTTCGAGGGGGACCTCGGCCTGCTCCTCGGGGTGGGCAACAGTCGGCCGACCACCATCGGCGTATTGCAGCTCGGTGTGGACGCGAGCTACCGCTTCGCAGACGCCATCGGCGTGGGCTTGCGTCTCTGGGCAGTGTTCGATGGGGAGATCTTCCCGGGCCGAGACGAGAGCCAGTTCTCGATGGCGCCCTACGTTCCGCTCTTCTTCGATCCCCTCTGGCTGCGCGCGGAGTTCATCCTGAACC
>JAFDCW010000074.1 GCA_019312705.1 Deltaproteobacteria bacterium | reverse complement strand
GGTGCCGCCGCCGCAGCCGAGGCCGCAGACGCCGCCGCTGCAGAACTCACCGGCCGCGCAGACCGTGCCGCTGGCGCAAGTCGCCGGGTCGGCGCCGCAGTTGTTCGGGTCGGTGCTGGTGTCGGTGCACGCAGAACCGCAGAGCGTCGGGGTGCCACCGCCGCAGCCGAGGCCGCAGACGCCGCCGCTACAGAACTCGCCCGCCGCGCAGACCGCTCCGCCGGCGCAGGTCGCCGGGTCGGCACCGCAGTTGTTGCGGTCGGTGCTGGTGTCGGTGCACGCCGTGCCGCAGAGGGTCGGGGTGCCGCCGCCGCAGCCGAGGCCGCAGGTGCCGCCGCTGCAGAACTCACCGGCCGCGCAGACCGTGCCGCCGGCGCAGGTCGCCGGGTCGGCGCCGCAGTTGTTGCGGTCGGTGCTGGTGTCGGTGCACGCCGTGCCGCAGAGCGTCGGGGTGCCGCCGCCGCAGCCGAGGCCGCAGGTGCCGCCGCTACAAACTTCGCCCGCCGCACACGCCACATCGCAGCCGCCGCAGTGCAGCGGGTCGATGTCGTTGTTCACGCAACCGCCGCCGCACAGATTGGGGGTCGTGCCGCCACAGGTCAGGCCGCACGAGCCGGCGCTGCAGACCTCGCCGGTACCGCACGCCGTGTCGCAGGCGCCGCAGTTGCCGGGGTCCGTGGTGACGTCGACGCAGGCCGCTCCGCAGAGCATCTCGCCCGCGGCGCACACGGCGCTGTCCCCCCCACCGTCGGTGGCCCCATCGGTGCCCGTGTCTGCCGGGGTGGTGTCGTCACCGCAGCCCCCGATCACGGACACGAAAAGAACCAGGATCATCGCCAAGAGTTGTCGCGTCGTCATACCGTATGGCTCTCCCTCGAAGCGCAAGCCCGACCCTAGGAGTGAGTCCGGACCTGCAAACCGACGGCACGTGTCCCGTGGAAGACCAGATACTGTCAATGAAAGTTTCCATAGGCCCGGCTCGCTGGGACCTTCGCAGAACCGCTTTTCGTCCGGCAATGACAGCGGAAACGGCCAGGACCCTCAGATCGGGTCCGGCACCGGGAGCGCCGTCGTGTCGAGGTTCACACCATTTTCGCGGTACTCGACGTCGTTCATGAGGCGCCCGAGATCGTAGCCGTCGATCTGGACGCAGGCGCCGATAGCCGCTCCTGTGACCTCACCTCGCTCGAGGTCGAGGTTGCCCTCGTCGACGCGCGCGACGAAAACGCCGCAGAGCGATGCACCCTCGACGTGGAATCCGCGCACGGTCGTCGTGCCCACGGAGGCGATTCCATATCCGAAGGGGCGGTCGGCGCAGGTCGTGGTGCTGCATTCCTGCGCCTCGACGCCGTCGATCCAGACGTCCTCGAGCGTCGAGACAGCGAAGTCCATCGCGATAGCACCAGCCCAGTGGCTCGACCTCACGAGCGCGCGCGAGACGCTCATCTGACCCATGCGCTGCACGTGCAGGCCGCTACCCCCGGTCCCATCGTTTTGGCGCGAGGCCGTCGAGAGCACCGCGATGTCACTCACCCGAGCGATGGTGCCTGGGCTGCTCACGAAAAACGCCGAGTCGCGGGTGCGCTCGATGAGGATGCGTTCGCCGTCGAAGTGGGCGCCCTGCTGGATGTTGAACCCGCGGCCCATGGACGAATCATCCGTGGTCGGGAGCATGTCGCGCACGATGACGTCACGGAGGAACGCCTCGGTTCCTCCGTCGGAGATGTAGATTCCAATGACCTGGTTGTCTGCGACCACGGCACGGTCCATCTGCACTTGGGCGCCGGCCTCGATGTTCATGCCGGTTCCGTAGTCCGCGTCCAGAGGAGAGCTTCGAGTTCCGCGAACGACCACGTCCGATAGCGTGGCGTCGCCACCAAGAGCAATTCCCGTGTCGAGGTTGTCCTCCACGAGCACCCGGGTAGCAACGAGGGTTCCGCCCGGGTGCAGCTCGATCCCGCGTCCGCCGAACCCGGTTCGTGGCGTGCCCGTATTGGCCCGAACAATCACGTGGTCGAGCGTGACCGTAGGCCCCGCGGCGGCCATAATCCCCGCGGACCTGTTGTCGTAGACCACGGCGCGCCTGAGCGTGAGACTGGGCCCCGATTGCGCGATCACGCCCCAGCCGCCGGAGTCGTCGGACATTGATGTCGTGCCGGTGATGACCGCGTCTTCGAGGGATACAACCGTGCCTTCGCCGAGTGCGGCGACGCCCATCCCACCGTTGTGCTCGATCGAAACATTCCTGAGCGCGGCCTGCCCCGCTGCGTAGATGTATAGCCCCGCGGCACGGCCATCCGTGCTCGGACGCGAGTTGCGGATTACGACGTGGTCTCCGGTGAGCGACGCACCGTTGGCTGACCAGACCCCCGGGCCACTGCACCCATCGACGACGATGCCGGACACGGCGAGGTCGCGGCCGGCGGTGTCGAGGCCCACTGCTGCTTGGGGAGCATCTCGAATCGTCAGGTTCTCGATGCGCGCCGGCTCGCCGCCCGTCGTGACCATGACGACGGATCGGACCGGTGCGTCGATGCCGGTGAGGATCGTCTCGGCGGCGCACGCGCCGGCGACGCGCACTCCGGCCTTCAGAGGGAGGCTTCCCTCGTACGTACCCTTTCCCAGCGCGACGGTCGTACCTGCCGCGAGAGATACCCACGGCACTTCGGAGAGCAAACCGAACGGCGCGCTGAGCGAACCGTCTCCAGCCGTCGCGCCGGCGCGCACATACACGACGTCGGCGACCGGCAGCCCCTCGGCAAAGTCGCCCGCGGGGCACGGGTTGCCAACCGGCACACAACCGGGCTCACCCGGAAAATGCGCCTCGCCCGGGCCGCACGTCGTCTCGTGGCCACCTTCCGGAAATGCATCGCAAGTCGTCAAGTCACCGTCGACGACCTCGCGCCAACCGTCGGGACAAGGCGTGAACACCGGTCGCGCGACCGGCGGTTGGCCGTCTTCGAGCCATGGGATGTCCACCAGCGGGACCGCCGCGTCGGCGTTTGCGTCCGCTCCACTGTCCACCGGACGTTCCGTCTCGTCACCACACGCAACCACCAACAAGGCCACGAAGACAGCGAGTCGCAGTGCCACCCCCACATCGTAGCCCACGGCGCGGGCGTAGCGAAGGTCGGACAACGCTACCTGTCGCCCCCTGCTGAAGACTCTCGGCCCCGGCCCGCTGGCGAGTCCGCTAGCCACCCTCTGTCGGCGCCCACGCAATACCCCCCAATTGCCTGCGGCAAGCGCGTCGGGGTCGCCTGGTCTGGTTCTTGCTCATCGTGAGCCCGAGGCCTCTCCATGAAGACAACAGTCACGCTCTGGCACTGCACCCTTCTTCTGCTCGCTGCCGGCATCGGCGTCGGGTGCGTCGCTGACGCGCACGGCGCGGACGAGGCGGACGTCGACAAGTGGGGGGACACCGAGTGGCCACAGCTCGATGAGGTGCGGTGCACCGGCGAGCACGTGGCCCTGCGCGATTGTTTCTCGACCGGTGACTCCCTGCCCAGGGGGCTCAGCCTGGATCGGGGCGAACCCGCGGTTTCGCACTATGCCGGGACGCTCGAGGATCAGTGCTACGAAGACGTGGCGTGCGAGGCGAGGGAGGGCCGCGGGACTCACTTCGAGGTCTACTGCACGGGCACCTGGAATACGCGCGTGGGAACAGACTCCTGCACGCCATCGAGTGAGCCGGAGGTGTGGCGCATCGATGAGCGTTCCGAAGCGCTCGACGCCGGGGCGCATCGGCGCCTGCGCACCGACCTTCTCGCCCCGGGCACTTATTCCTTTTGGATGATCGGCCGCGGCGACGCCGACCTCTATGTTCGGGTGGGGGCCGAGCCGCATCTGAATGTGCGTCCCGAGATCTCGTCGAGCTACTGTGGCTGGGAGCACCACCACACCGGGGTCGAGCGATGCATCGTGGAGGTGGTGGACGAGCCCGCCGAGGTGCACGTGCTCATCTCAGCACGCGAGTACGTGGCCTACGACCTCTACGTCGACGGAGCCCTGCCCTATCACGGCCTGACCTTCGAGGGCGCATTGGAGGGCGAACCGGTCTACCGACCCCTGGCAACGCACGTGCCGGCGGGCGAGTACGTCGTCGAGCTGACGGGATCGCCTGAGCTCGAGCTCTTTGTCAGCACCGGCGCTCGACCCACGTGGTGGGAGTCCGGCACTCCCCCTTGGTGGTCCACCGACCGGGCCACACGGCAGGACTCGCCGCACGCCTGTCGTCCGGACGGCGGCTCCGATGAGGCACGCGGCTTCTGCGTGCTCGACCTGCCCACCAACCAGACGGTCTACTTCGATGTGTTCGCGACTCGGGCGGCCGACTATGAGCTGACGCTTCTACCTGTCGAGCGCTGAGCCCCTGGCCGAAGCCCGATGCTCATGGCGAGAGGCGCAGGTCTGCGGTGAGCACGCCGTCGTTGGTCCAGGCCCCGGCGTGGCAGTCGCTGCAGACGAGGGGAATGGCGGTCGGGTCACCGACGGTTCCGTAGCCGTGGCCGCTGGGAGGCCCGGTGCCGCGCCAGAGGATCACGGGCTCCTGGTCGGCGGTCAGTACGAGCTCGAAAAACTCCCAACCCACCGTGCCCTCGGCGTTGAAGGTCGGGCTGCGCTTCACCATGGCGTGAATGGTCCACTGAGTCAGATCCGCGGGTTCGATCGTCTTGACGAGCATGGTGCCCACGGGAAACCGGGAGAGCCCCGGCGGTGGTAGCTCCCGCGCATAGACGTAGGCCGGGCCCGGCGCGGCGCCGGTGGGGATGGCATCGCCGGGCACGGCAAAGCGCTCCCATTCTGTGAAACCGACGAAATCACGGCTGAGCGCGATGAATGAATCACCGACGGGAACCGGTTCGTCGGTCTGACCACAACCCAGGGCCAGGGGAGCGAAAGCCAAGGCGACGAGGCCGACGAGGACGACGATCGGTGCCGGGGGGCCCATGGTCCAAGGATAGGTCGAATGACAAGGAGATGCTCGTCGCGCTAGGATGAAGGTGAGGTATCCGTGTCGTCTTCCCCCGTTTCTTCCCTTCTTTCGATCTCCCCCCTCGACCTCAGGCTCTCGGTTGCGGCCCTGGCCCTGCTCCTTGCCTCACCGCGGGGGGCCGAGGCCCAGGCGACCTGCGTCGATACGACCGGGGACATGTGCCTGAACGTGGTCCGCGACGCGCGGGTCGATGGAGTCGTCGAAGACATCTTTCAGACCAGCGACGGTCGCTACGGGCCGGAGCTCACCTTCGCCTCGCTGGTCGGCGGAGTAAACGGCTGCATCGGGCAGACCTACGATCCGACGATCCTCTCGGGCTACACCTGCTGTACCCCCACGGTCGCCGGCTGCAGCCCCGCCGGAGGCCTCGACCCGAGCTTCCAAGCGAACGACCTCGACTGGTATTGGACTCAGGTCCTCCGGACGGACGATTCCGGCGCCGTCGTCACCGACGGGGCGCCGGGCTTTTACGTGCCATGGCGAGGGCGCATCTACGACCTCGGAGGAGAAGCAAACCGGGTCGTGCTCTTCCCGATCACCGACCACGCCCCTCTCCCCTGCGAGGCCTTCGAGTACACCGTGTGGCTCTCGAACAATCCCGGGGCGACGGAAATCGCGCCGGTCGATGCCCCAAATCCGGCGCAGTGGAATCCCGCGCTCATGATCCGGGTCTTCACCGAAGGGTGGACCCGAAACGCCACGGCGACGGGCTCCGGCGACGCGGGGCGAGCAGATCTGGGGACCTTCCTCCGGGACTCGACCGGCGGCGATGCGGTCGCCGATGCTTTGGTCACGGTCTGGGCGCTACCCTGCGGAATCACCTTCCGCTACGTGGCGATCCAGGCGGGCAACGACGGAAATCCCGGGCCCGAGTGCGTCTTTCATAGCGCCGACGACGAGCTCGACACCATCGCTGGGCTCAACGAAGATGACACCGGGATCTGCGTGGACGCCGACGGCGACGGTCACCGAGACGCCGCCTGCGGCGGCGGCGATTGCGACGACACCGACCCCACGGTGCACCCCGGCGCCTTCGAGCCGTGCAACGCCACCCGAGACCTCGACTGTTTGGCGGCGGCGGCGTGCCCCGAGGGCACGCTCTGCGACGACGGCACCGGGCTCTGCGTGCCCCAGTGCTTCGAAGGGGGATGCGCCGATGGCTTCGACTGCGTGAGCAACGTCTGCGTCGACTCGGCGTGCAGTGCTCGAACCGAGCCGTGCCCGACCGGGACCCTGTGCCGCGGCGGCGCTTGCGTCGAACCGTGCACCGGCGTCGTCTGCCCCGCCGGGGAAAGTTGCATCGACGGCGCGTGCGTGGACCCTTGCGGCGGCGTCGTCTGCCCCGCCAATCAGGTGTGCGTCGCCAGTGATCCGGACGCCCTCACGGTCTGCGGCCCCTCGTGCATCTGCGACGAACTCGTGGCGCCGCTCTGCCCCTCGACGGAAGCGTGCGATGAGCGCGAGGCGTCTCCGACGGTCGGCGAGTGCGTCGACCCCGGCTGCGAGACCGCCGTCTGCGGGGCGAGCGAGATCTGTGCGGGAGGCTCCTGCATCGATGGGTGCGCGGGCGTGACCTGCCCCCTCGGCCAGGTCTGCATGGACGGCTCCTGCGTCGCCGACCTCTGCTCCCGCATCATCTGCCCCACGGGGCTGGTTTGCCGCGGCGGCGAGTGCTTCGAAGCGTGCACGGGAGTGAGCTGCGTGCCGGGGCAAATCTGCCGGGATGGGGCCTGTGTTGCCGACCCGTGCGCCGGCGTCGATTGCGGCGACGGATTCCGCTGTTCCGCTGGCAGCTGCATCCCCGATGGGACCGGAAGGGACGCAGGCACCGGAGACGGTGGCGGCGTCGACTCCGGCATGGCGGACGGCGGCACGCTGCCCGAAGAAGGCGGCTGCGCCTGCCGGACGACGGGCGGTGGCTCCTCGACGGGCGGTCTCCTCCTCGTGTTCCTGACCGCGTTCGGGCTATTGCGCCGCCGACGGCGCTGAGTTCGAGCACTTCGGGGGTGGGAAGTCATCCCTCAGGGGCATTCACCTTCGTGCACGATCACCGTGTTGTCGGTCCTGCTCGGGGAGGCGTGCACGTATTCGAGGGTCACGCCGCCAAAGCCGCCGGCAAAGGCGTCGGCGTCGAGCCATACATCGTAGATGACCCGATTCTCCCACTCTGGGCACTCGTCCGCAGTCGGCGAGTCTTCGGTGAAGACACATCCGAGTTCGTTGAAGTTGCGGTCCAGCGATGAACTCGCGGCGACCAGAGCGTCGCCGTCGCCGTCGAGCACTCTTCCGTCCCCCCCCGAGACTCCGAGCGCGTCGTAGCCGCTCGTCGTTGCGCCTTCGTCGGTGAAGTAGTCGAGCTTCGCGAGGAGAACCTCGGCCCCGGAGGCGTCGCGGAAGCCCACTTCGGCGTGGTCGCTCGAAACCAGATCCCGGAATCGATGCCCCTCTTCGCGGCGGCCATAACCGTCCGAAGAGTTGACGCCGTACGAGTTGTCCACAAACGCATCGCTGAAGATGAGCGCGACGTGGATGACGTCACGGCCAGCGAGAGTCTCGAAGTAGTAGCCGCCCCGTACGAGGACCTCTGATGTCGGGTCGTCTACCGCGGAGAAGCAAACGTCACCGCCGTCATCTGGGTAGCCTGGTTCGTCTCCGCCATCATCGTCGCAAACGCGGAACTCGTTCCAGTACGCACAATCCCAGCCGCCGCCGCCGCCCCCGTCGGGCAGGTCCGGCGTGTCGTCACGGCAGACCACGAGGTCACCCTCGCGCGTGCAATCCCAGTCGCCTCCGCCTCCGTCATCGGGATAGCTGTCGCCTTCACATACCGTAGCGCCGCCCTCGTCGTGGCATTCCCAGTCGCCGCCACCGGGATAATCGGGGCCCGGGTTGCTGCAGCGCTTGGTGCCCGTGGCGAGGTCTTCACAGGTCCAATAGTCTGGACACTCGACGAGGGTAGGATCGCCGCCGATGAATGCATCGGGGTCGCTCGGGCACGCCCTGGCGTCGAGGGGCGGCTCCCAGCCATCCTCCCCAAGGGTGCCGTCGCCGAGGGAAGCCCCGAGGCAGCCCGTTAGCCCGAACACCACGACGTGCAGGGACAACCACGAGAAAATCCTGTGTGCAGACATGGGTCACCGTCGTGCAGGCGTCATGCCTGCTCGAAACCGGAGTGAATTCAAATGCCGGAACGTAAAAGGCGCCGACGAGGCGCTTCTCCGGCGCCGACGAGGCGCTTCTCCGGTGCCTCGGATCATTTTCTGCGCCCCCTCGCGGGCAACAGCGATTTCCCGCTGCAGTCCAGGGCAGTCGGATGGCAGCGCGCTTGCGCGCTCGCGCGCTTGAGGGTTCGTGGCTCATTTCGATACCCTCCGGGCCATGCGGCGTTCCGGCCACCCCCTGACGAGTGCTCGCGCGAGGGCGAGCCACCGCCTCAGGTCATGAGCGATTCCGCAATAGACCGAGGGCGGGCCTAGGTGCGGTCTTCCCGCCTATTCGCGGCCGTCTTCGTCCTGGCTCTGGTGGCGACGCAGGTGCCGCTCTGGTCTGTTCGGTGGGTCCCGATGGGTGATCTCGGCGGCCACATCGAGCTGATGGACGCCGTCATCCGTTACGACGACCCGGCGACGAACTACGCCGAGGTGTACACGCGCTTCGAAGGCCTCGCGCCGAATACATTCAGCCTGGTCGCCGCCCAGGCTCTCGGAGGCATCGCCGACGCCCGCGTGGTCGCGAAGCTGCTTTTCGGCCTATTCGCCCTCACGCTCCCCCTTTCCATCCTCTTCCTCTGCCGCGTCTTCGGTCGCTCGCCGTGGCTCGCCTTCGCCGCGTTCCCCTTCGTCTATGGGGGCCTGACCAATTTCGGGCTTCTCAATTTCCTCGTCGCAGTGCCGCTTCTCTTCGTAGCCGTCGGCCTCGCTAAACGGTTTTCCGATCACGGCGATCTCGGGAGCGCAGCCCTCCTCGGCGGCTCTCTCATCGCCATCTTCTTTGTTCACGGCCTAGCGCTCTTCTTCGCCCTCGGCTGTGTCGCCCTCGTCATCGCAGTGCACGTCCGCCGGCCTGCGCAGGTTCTACGCTTCGCGCCCCTCGCGGCCCCCGTCCCCTTCATGGTGCCGTGGCTCATCGGCATCTTCGATGCCCTCGGCGGACCTCCTGGGGAGGAAGGGGCCGACGGGCCCCTCGACGCCTTCTGGTTGCCCCTGTCGCTCATGCCCAGGAAGTTCTACGACGGGGCTCTGCAGTACTTTCGAGACGCGACGGACGAGGTCGCGTTTGCCCTAATCGTCACGGCGTGGGTTCTCCTCGCCTTCTCGGGGTGGCGACAGAGGGGCGAGGGCCCGCGTCGAGACAAGCGGGCGCGCGTCGAGTTCGCCACGCCGCTTCTCTTGGCCGTCGCGTGCCTCGCCGCGTTCTTCGTCCTGCCCATCGACTTCCGTGAGCTCGCGATCGTTTCTTGGCGCGTGCCCATTCTGGTGTGCCTCTTCGTGGCCGTGAGCCCCGCCCCGGACCTCAAACAGAAACTGGATCGCTTCGCCCTGGGGATGCTCGCGGCCGTCGCGGTGGCGTACCCCCTCGTGGTGGCGGGGCGCTTCGTCGCGTGGGAGCGGGACGGCCTCGGCGACCTCGAAGCGGCCGTCGCGACCATCGAGGATAGGACTCGCCTCGCCGTGGTCTATCCGGAGCTCATGGACCAGACCTTCTACGGGAACGTTCACTGGCACATCCCCAAAGCGATGCACGTGATGCAAAACGGCGGGGTCACGAACGACAGCTTCGCTCGCCGCTCCTATACGCCCATCCGCTACCAGCCGCGCCAGCTCTTCGATCGCATCAACGAGGAGAACTATGCGAACCATCCGGTGCTCTCTCGCTATGACGTCCTCCTCCTCCGCGCCTACGCGGAGCCCAAGGCCGCCCGAGACAACCCCTGGCTCTCGTTCCGGGTGCGGGTCGGTGACTATTGGCTCTACGACGTCGACGCGGTCGAGGCCGGCCGCCGGGTTTGGGCCGTTGGCGGCCCCGCGAAGGACCGGGTCACCGCGTACTGCGCCGATGGGGCTCGCGTCCGGTCTCTGCACCTCATCGTGGGCCCGCTCTGGGTCACCTACGCGGCGCCTCGCTGCGAGCCGGAGCGACCGCCCGGGTCGCCCGGAATCGGTGGGCGCGCCCACGATGCCCGCGCCGCTACCCTCTCATGCCCCGAGCCCCTCTGGGTCGTCGGTATGCATGGGTACAGCGGCTCT